>JANWKM010000052.1 GCA_025451395.1 Ilumatobacteraceae bacterium | reverse complement strand
GGGGCGAAGTGGTCGACCATCGCGTGTACCGCCACCAATGAGCCCGCGGTATCCCAATGGCTGTCCTTGCGCAGGTATAGCGGTTCGCGAGTGGCTCTGCTCTCCGCGGTCAATGCCGCGCGCAGATCAACGAAGCCATCGATTTGTGCGTTGTCCAGATCCGACCACAGCTCGTCGGTGTAGGTGTCGAAACAGTCGCGCTGAGCCAGACCAGCTGGCAACAGCTCCGGATGAATCGTGCTCTTGTCCGGCGCGACCATCGCGAGCATGTCGCGTCCCGACTCCGTGATGACGCGGGCCAATTCCTTCAGGTTGGCGGCAGTCGCAGCTGGCGGCGCATGAGGATTACACGCAGCCTCTATTGCGTCGGCGATGAACAAAAAGCCTTGTTCGCCGCGCAGCACGCGCGGGCTGGCCGCGCCTCCAAACGCTGGGTCCTCGTGGAAGAAATGTTCATCGACCCATGCGTCGGCGCGCACGGCCCTCGACTTCAGCGGCAGGCGATCTGCGATGTAGTTGCCGAATGAACCAAACCAGTCCCAGCCCGCGTCCAGTCCGCGGTAGCTCACCTGCTCGCGATTCTCTGTGTTGTGCCCAGGTCCGTGGACAATTAGCGCGAGGGCGGGCGCGAGGATCACGCCAGCGGCGCACAGGCACGTCAACACCGTCAGCGGACGGGTGGGGCGAGCCATTCGGCCGAGGTTACACAGGGGGCCGAGATCAACGGTGACCTAGTCTGAGGCCCGATGACGACCGGGGATCTTCAGACCGCTTCCATCGACGACGACGTTGACGAGTCGACCGCGAATCGTCGTCTACCGATATTCGAGCATCGAGACCGTCGAATCGCGACGATGATCGTGCTGTTTCTGCTCGGCGTATACCTGCTCACGATGGGCGGCCACACCTATTCCGTCGACGGCGAGATCTATCTCGCCGGCACGCGAGCACTTGCGCATGGTACGACGATTTTGGATCCCGAGCCCGACATGGACGACATCGTGTTCACCGTTCCGAACAAGAACGGGAATGGCACCACGGCGGCACCAATTGGCACGTTGCTTCTCTTCCTCCCGGGATACGTCGCGGGTCGAATTGTGTCAACTCCATTCCCCGCCGAGAGCCGGGAGGCTGTGCTGAGGCTTGTTTATCTCTCCGCCAATTCGGTGATGACGGCGCTGACTGGGGGACTTCTGTATCTGCTGTGTCGTTCGTTGCGAGCATCGCGCCGATCGGCGGCCCTGCTCGCCCTCGCGTTCGGAGTAGGTACATGGGCGTGGCCGCACTCGCAGACTGATTTCAGCGAGCCGGGAACGGCATTGATGCTGACGGCAGCAACGCTCGCGGCCGTCCACTGGTGGCGCGCGCCGACATTGCGAAAAGCGGCGCTCGTCGGCGCACTCGCTGGCTCGGTTGTACTGACGCGAAGTAGCACGATGCTGTTCGTTCCCGTTTTCTTGGTGGTGGGTCTCGCATTCACGCAACCCGAAGGTGCGCCAAGTCGCGTGCGTCAGACGATTGCGTTCCTCGTCGGAGGGATCATCCCGGCGTTACTTTTCGCCGTCAACGCGTACATCCGTTTCGGCAGTGTGCTCGACAACGGCTACAGCAACATGTCATATGCCACACCGATTTACGAGGGGTTCTTCGGACTCTTCCTCAGTCCTGGCAAGGGCTTGCTGTGGTATGCACCTGTGTGCATCGTCAGTTTCTTCGCGTTGCGCCGGTCTTTCATTGCAAGTCGGCGTTACGTGTTATTCGTCGCTGGAATTGTGGTTGCTCACCTGGCCGTTTACGCGCGGTTCCAGATCTGGTCGGGCGAGAACGCGTACGGTCCGCGATACCTCATCCCTGTGTTGCCCCTATTCGTCGCGCTGCTTGCTCCCGTCATCGACTCCGGTCGCGAGTGGTTCCGTGGAGTGAAGGTTGCTGCAGCGATCGGGTTCCTCGTCCCTGCCTTGCTCGGTAGCACGATGTACTTCAACGGTGTGTATTGGGACCAGGCGCTCGCGGTAACGCACAACATGGACTCGACGGAGACCCTGACGCCGGTGCAGCAATATGTAGCGTGGGACTTTCAACCACGATCGTCACCCCTGATACTGCACGTGCGCAGCATTCCCGACTTGTTCAACAACACGATCGATCGCTTGCAGGGTCAGGATGGTGGCATAACGCCGTTGCCCGTGCCGTACGACGAACGAATTCACTGGTACGGACGTTCTGTCGAACTCGACATGTGGTGGGCATGGTGGCCAACGACCGGAACCTCACCGTGGGCTTACCTCTTCCTGCTCGTACCGGCGGGTGCGTTGATCGCGGCTGTGTTGCTCCTCAAGAAGTTGCGCGTGCCGTGAGCCTACCGAGCGACCTATCTGCGTATTACGCAGACCACTACGACGAGGTTGTGTATCAGGGCGCTGGGGGTGCGATGCAGCGACAATTTCATCGTTCGCTGGAGCGTCCGTGGACTACCGGTTACTTCGCCAACGTTCTGGAACTCGGGGCGACGAATGCCGAGCACCTGAAGCACGTACGCCACAACTTCAAGCGCTACGTGATGCTCGATATCAACGACTCCCAATCGGCTCGTGACGCGGCGGGCCAGGCAAGCCGACCCGACCGACCCGTGGAGTTTCTCGTTAGCGACGCACAGTTCTTGACGAACGTTGCGGACAGCTCAGTGGACCGCCTCATCTCAATGTGCTTGTTGCACCACCTGCCCGGCCCCGATCAGGCATTGGATCGTTGGCGCGCCGTTGTGAAACCCGGCGGCGTGCTCTCCATTTTCTTGCCGTGCGATCCGGGTGTGCTTTGGCGCGCAGGTCGGTTGGTGACAACGTTCCGAGCCGCGAAACGCCTCGGAATGAGCAAGACCGACATCCGGTACCTCAACGCTCGTGATCATCGCAATCATGTGGCGTCTATTGCCGCGATGATCAACGCTGTATTTCGTCACGATTCGGTGCGCGTTCACCGTTTCCCGGCGCAACCGTTGCCGAGCTGGAATTTCAACCTCTACTACACCTTTCAAATTACGAAGTCGGTGACCGAGCCCGGCGAAACTGTCGCTGATTCTGAACGATGACGACGCAATCACGGTCTGTTGTGATCGTTCCGGCGTTCAACGAGGTTGCGACAGTCGGCGCTGTGGTGCGGGCGATTGTCAGCGGCGGACTACCTGTTGTCGTGGTCGACGATGGCTCGGGTGATGAAACGGAGCGAGTCGCTCGCGAGGCGGGTGCGGCCACTCTGAAATTGCCGTTCAATCTCGGTGTCGGTGGAGCCCTGCGATGCGGTTTTCGCTGGGCCGTTGAGAATGGGTACAACACGGCAATTCAGTGCGACGCCGACGGGCAGCATGATCCGGCAGAACTTCAAGCAATGATCGGCGAAGCGGAGAAACTCGACGTCCACCTGCTCGTTGGTAGTCGCTTCGCCTCGAACAGCGGATATCGATCGACGTTCTTGCGACGAATTCCGATGCGGTTGCTATCGAGAATTGCTACCAAAGCAGCAGGAACTCGGATGACTGATGCATCGTCGGGCTTTCGGGTCATCCGCGAGCCTTTGCTTTCCGAGTTTGCCAGGGCATACCCCACCCACTATCTCGGCGATACTTTCGAGGTGTTGGTGCAGGCTGGACGACAGGGTTACCGCATCGGTGAGATGCCCGTCATCATGCGAGAGCGCGCAGGGGGAACCGCCTCGGCTGGCACGAGCGCATCGATGCGTTATCTAGTTCGGGCGCTACTGGCGCTGGTCATCGGGTCGAGCCATCAATACCGCGAGTTTCGGTCGTGAATCAAATCACGCAGGTAGCGGTGTTGATTGTCGGTGGTCTCTCCTTCTGTGCCGGCATTCTCCTGATCAGTCGTAATGGTTGGCTCACCATGCGCTACACGCTTGGATGGTTGTTCGTTGGTGTCTGCATCATGATCGGCGGGTTGCTTACCGGTCTCGTCGGACCGATCGCCGACTTCATCGGTGTCTCGTCAAATGCCTTAGTCATCGCCGTAGCCGCGATTGCATTTCTGGCGCTGACGGTGCAACTATCGATCACGGTCTCGGGCCTCCTCGAGCGGACCCGTACACTGGCGGAACGAAACGCGTTGCTTGAGCAACGCATCGAGGCGCTTCGCGCTGCAGATCCCAATCCGTCCCCGCGACGCGGCCGTGAATAAGGCGACTGCACCGTCACGTGGTGTCACTGTCAATCCACGACATTTGCCATTTCGACTCATCCTGAAACCACATACTGACGGGTTGCTCCGATGTGGACCGGTGAATCAACGTGAACTTCATTGGCGCACGTAGAAACCCGACACGACCGAGACGTAGCTGTTTTGCGTGTGCCGGATTGGCGCACATCGCGATCGTAGTTAGACGCTCACCCCGTGCATACTCGACCAATGCATCGGCCATCATTCGGATCCCCTGTTTTCCGGTCACGACCATGTCCAGCACGACGGCGGTGGGTATTCCTCGCAAGGGAAGATTGCGCATGATGGCGTAACCCTCGGCATGCTGGGATTCGCACACGAGGCACGCGTACTCGGCACCCGGTCGCGAGAGTCTCCATCGCATGAAGTCCGCCGAGCGGACAAGGCGGGAGCCGCGTTGCAGTGTGCTCAAGCGTTGTGCCGCTGAGTCGCCGACAAATTGCTCGACGGTCAGTCGTCGTGTTGTTCCAAGGTTGTGCCGGCGCAACGGCTTGGTGAGGCTCCGGTACGCGAGTCCACAGAGCGCGAAGGCGGCCAACCAACGAGGCGCGCCATCGAATGTGGCCGGGCGCCACCCGGTGGGCAACACGTAGACCGGCAACGGGAACCCAACTGCCCAGCCGACCTTGAGGTGACCGGGCATCACGTCGTCACGTATGGGAAATCCCTCCACGCCCTCGATTGGTCGTGCGGCAAGGTTGTGCATGGCCGCGCGACCTGTTAGCTCGAACAGACCCTGTCGGCGAACCTCGGGATGCGACATCACGTCTACTACGAGCCCGATCTGACGTTCTTTGCCGTCGATCTTGTAAGTCTGTGGAATCACGCCGTAGAACGACACGGCGCGCTCGCCGTCGAAACCGACGAGACAAAGATCGTGTTGCGTCGATCGAGAAAACTTCCACCGAACGTGTTCGAGCGTGCCCGCAACCGTCCCTGCGAGTTCCGGAAAACCGAGCAGCAACAGATCTAGCAAAATTTTCTCGTCGTCCGGAAGTCGAAGCGGCCGAAAAGTGAACGTCACATCAGTCCACCGTCGAGTTCGATGACGGCGCCGTTGATGAATGCCGCCTCGGCACTCAGTAGATGTCGAACCGCCGATGCCAAGTCGTTGGAGGAACCGAGGCGATGCGACGCGGTTCCAGCAACGACCCGTTCGAGAATTGCCGGTGGAACATGCGCGGACATCCCCGCGTCGAAGTACCCGAGTCGCAACGCGTTGATCGTGCTGCCCGACCGCCCAAGTTCTTCGGCCGCACCGCGGACAAGTCCCTCGACCGCGCCCTTGGCAGCGTTGTACGCAGCGACGCCTGGAACGACGCGACGCACGGTGACGGAGGAGAGGTGAATGATTCGGCCGCCGCCAATTCCGTTCGACTGGAACGCATTGACTCCGGCCTTGGTGAGATACATCGCGGAGAGGCAGTTGTCGAGCAGGACAGTGCGAATTTCCGTCGGGTCCATCTTGGCGAGGCGTTGCGCCGATGCGGTGCCCGCCATGTTCACGATTCCCCACAGCGGGCCACCAGCAGCAGCCTGATCGACGACCGTCTGAACATCGTCGTAGTTGATGAGATCGGCTCGCAATACCGTGCGCTCGGGATCGAGTCCGTGAGCGGCGAACTTCTCGATCAGTCCGTTTGGCCCTCTGCGGTAGGTTGCGAACAAGTCGTATGTGCCGTCGTCAAAGAGTCGATCGAGAAGGCCCAAGCCCAGACCGCTGTTGCCAGCAGCAACGAGCACACGACGGCGTTGCTCGGTCATGACTGCCACCGATACACAGCCGCTCCCCAGGTCCAGCCACTACCCACCGCGGCCATAACGACGGTGTCGCCGTTGCTGATCTCACCGCCTCTGACGGTTTCGTCCAAAAGCAAAGGCACTGTTGCACCTGCCGTGTTCGCGAACCGATCCATATTCTTGCGGACCATGTGGGTCGCGATACCGAGACGAGAGGCCGTCTCATCAAGGACACGGCGTGATGGTTGGTGGGGAATGACACAGTCGACATCGTCGATGGCGAGCTCAGCGAGGGCGAGGGCTTCCCCGATGGCTTCAGGCAAAACATCAATACCCGTCTTGTAGACCGATTGCGCGTTCATCACGAAGGTTGGGGATCCCTTCGGAACGGAGAATCCCTCCCGACCGCGGCCGTCAGCGTGCAGTACGAGGGATAGCAGTCCGGTCCTGAGTTCGTCGCGACCGACCACGACCGCACCAGCTCCGTCGCCGAAGAACACACATGATCGATCGTTCCAATCCGTGATCGTTGAGAAAGTGTCCGCGCCGATGACAAGAATTCGATCGGCAGCGCTTGCAGTAATCGCCGCGGCCGCGATACCGAGGCTGTAGATGAACCCACTGCACACGGCCTGCACATCGAAGGCAAACGCGCCGTTATGTGCACCGATGATGTCCTGGACGAGACAAGCCGTCGCCGGGGCAGTCAACTCGGGCGTGGACGTGGCAACAATGATCCCGTCGATGTCGAGGATCACGGCTCCGCGATGGAGAGCTCGCGTTTCAGGGAGGCATTGCAACCTCTTTTGAAGATGCTTGAGCAGCAGGGGACCAAGGCAACGTTCTTTGTTGTAGGCGAACTCGCTGATTCGTGGGCTGATGAACTGCGTGAGTTGTCCGCCGCCGGCCATGAGATCGGACTGCACGGGCAAACCCACGAGTTCCTCAGCGATCTGGGCGCAGCGAATTTGGCCGAGCAGCTAGCTCAAGGACGCAAGGTGCTGACCGACGTACTCGGCGCTCCGCCCGTGGGTTTTCGGGCCCCGTACTTTGGACTCACGCGCAAGACTCCGTGGGCTCCGGATGTGATCAAGGACGCAGGCTTCACCTATTCCTCGAGTGTGCTTCCGGTGTGGAATCCGCAGGCGGGTTACAGGGGCGCACCCAAGCGGCCCTTCAAATGGTCGAATGGATTGATCGAGTTTCCCTCTCCCGTTCTCGCTGTTGGATCGCTCGGGCTACCAGTTCTGGGTGGTGCGTACCTACGCTTAGTTCCCTCTATGGTCGTGAACCTGGCGGAGCGCGTCACCCGCACCGACGGTCGATGGGTGTATGCCCATCCTTACGACTTCGATGTCGACGAGCCGTTCAATCGGTCGGCGGGCCACTCGCTCGTCGTCACCAAGCTGTTGTTTGCTCGTAGGGCGCTGATGCTTGAAAGGGTTCGTCGTCTGTCGGGTCCTGATGTCCGCACGCTGGCGGCGCTCGCGAGCGACCCCGACTTCACCGATGAGCTGCGTTGCTTCACTCCCGTCGGTGCAGAAAGGGGCGCGTCTCGATGACGCGTCTCGCAATCATCGGCACAGGGTACGTCGGCCTGACGACGGGCGTGTGCTTCGCGCACCTCGGTCACGAAGTGGTGTGTGCCGATACCGATGCCGACAAGGTGGCGCGGCTCAGCCGCGGCGAGGTACCGATCGTCGAACACCGACTCGACGAGTTGTTGGTGGAGGGTCTGCACAAAGGAAACCTTCGCTTCGTCGTCGGTGGGGCTGCAGCGGTCACCGACGCCGAGATCGTCTTCCTGTGCGTTCCCACACCTCAGGGCGAAGATGGTTCCGCTGACCTCAGCTATGTGGAAGCAGCGTGCGCCGAGATCGCCAAGTCACTTGCCTACGAAGCCATCGTCGTCAACAAGTCCACCGTGCCCGTCGGAAGTACGCGTGTGGTCGAGCGCGTGTTGCGGCGTCCCGACGTGCGAGTCGTTAGCAATCCTGAGTTTCTTCGCGAAGGCTCGGCGGTCGACGACTTCTTGAGGCCCGACCGAGTCGTGGTCGGCTGCGAAGACCGAGCGGCGGGCATCGCTGTTGCTGCGCTGTACGACGAGATTCGGCCGCCTGTCCTCATCACCGACCCCGCGTCCGCCGAGACCATCAAGTACGCGGCCAACGCGTTCCTGGCAACCAAACTCAGCTTCGTCAACGCGATCGCTGCAATCTGTGAAGGCGTCGGCGCCGATGTCGACGACGTAATGGTGGGCATCGGTTACGACAAGCGCATCGGCAGCGAATACCTACGACCCGGCCCCGGCTGGGGTGGCAGCTGTTTCGGGAAGGACTCGCGCGCGTTGTTGAACATCGCGACCGAGGCTGGTTATGAGTTCGATCTGCTCGCGGGCGTGATCGCGGTCAACGACGAACAGTTCGATCGCGTCACCGACAAGATTCGCGTCGCGGCCGGAGGTTCGCTGGGCGGTAAGACCGTCGCGGTGTGGGGTCTCACTTTCAAAGCTCGAACTGACGACCTACGCGATTCGCCGGCGATCGCCATTATCAACAGACTGATCGCGGCCGGCGCGACTGTTCGGGCATTCGATCCGACGGTCAACGCTGCCAAGCCCGGTCTTCCCGGCGACCTCACAATCAGCCCCGATGCAATAGGTGCCATAGTTGGTGCGGACGTGTTGGCTGTGTTGACCGAGTGGGACGACTTCCGATGGATCGCGCCCGCCGACGTTGCCGCTGCAATGCCCGGGCGCAGCGTGGTTGATGGTCGCAACCTGCTCGATCGCACCGCGTGGCAGCACGCCGGCTTCACTCTCGTCGGAATTGGGCGATGACGCATCATCACGATCGTTGGCGGTGTGTACGAATCGTGTACAGAGTGGTATTCTGAAGTGATGAGCATTCCTGTCACCACCAGGCTTGACGAGTCGGTCGTTACCGCGGTCGACTCTGCGGTTGCGGCTGGACTAGCGCCGAACCGCGGGTCCGTTATTGCGACGGCAGTCAACGAGTGGCTCGCCCGCCACTCCGAAGACTCCATCGCGATGTCCTACCAAAATCGCTACGGCCAACCCGATCCAGACCACGACCAACTGGTCGAGGCCATTTCTCGATTCGCGACCGCAGCTTGCCTCGCTCACGACGAACGCTGATCCAACGCGGAGACATTTGGGATGCGACGATCCCCGGTGTCGGGGTGCATCCCGTCGTGATCGTCACTCGGGACACAGCAATTCCGATCTTGTCCTCGCTCGTTTGCGTGCTCGTCACGAGCACCTATCACCATCACGTAGCAGAAGTGTCAGTTGGGCCTGAGCACGGACTCGCGCATGAATCTGCCGCGAATTGCGACAACGTGTTCACACTTCCGGTCGAGGTCTTGTCGAAGCGTCGCGGCCGGCTGCCACCATTCAAACTTGCTGAACTGGATGCCGCACTGACTATCGCTCTCGGGCTGGACCAACCATGACGCAACATCACCTCGTTGCGGGCGGTGGTGGTTTTGTTGGTTCGCACCTGGTCGATCTACTCGTGGGTCGCGGCGACAAGGTCACCATCGTCGACAACTTCGTGACGGGGCGGCGCAGCAACGTCGCTCACCTCGCTGACAACAAGAGTGTCACGGTGGTTGAACACGACATTACAACACCGCTGCCCACTTCGATCACCAACGATGCGTACGACGTGGTGCTCGATCTCGCGAGCCCGGCTTCGCCAAACGACTTCAAGACGATGCCGTTGCAGATACTCGCTGTTGGCTCGACGGGCACCCGCAACCTTCTCGATCTCGCGTTGGCGCGAAACGCGCGCTTCTTTCTGGCGTCGACGAGCGAGGTGTATGGAGATCCGCTGGTGCACCCGCAGCCCGAGACGTACTGGGGCAACGTCAGCCCCATCGGCCCGCGTAGCTGTTACGACGAAGCCAAGCGCTTCAGTGAGGCGTTGGCGATGGCATACCACCGCACCAACGGTGTCGCGGTTCGAATCGCGCGCATCTTCAACACCTATGGCGAACGCATGCGGCCGCGCGACGGTCGCGTGGGCAACTCGTTCGTCACGCAGGCGTTGCGGAACGAGCCGTTGACATTGCACGGTGATGGTTCCCAAACACGTAGCTTCTGTCACGTTGCCGACGAGGTGCGCGGTCTCGCCGCGGTACTCGACGGCCACCTGACCGGGCCGATCAACGTCGGTAACCCCGACGAGTTCACGATTCGCGAGCTGGCAGAAGTGGTGATCGAACTCACCGGCTCCAAGAGCTCGATCGCGAGGGTGGCGCTTCCTGCCGAGCGCGAGGGAGATCCATTGCAACGCTGCCCGGATATTTCCCTGGTACGCGACAGTTATGGATGGGAGCCAACGATCTCGCTTCGCGACGGACTCTCGCGCATGATCGATTGGTTCCGGACGAAGGAAGATCTTGGATGAGCATCCTCGTCACCGGTGGTGCCGGCTACATCGGCTCGCACACTGTTCGCAGTTTGCAAAGCAACGACCGCAAGGTAGTGGTGCTCGACTCGATGGAGTTCGGGCATCGTTCTGCAGTTGGCAACGCCGAGCTGGTGGTCGGCAACGTTCGCGATCGAGCGCTGGTGACCGAACTTTGCAAGTCGCACAACGTCACGCAGGTTGTGCATTTTGCGGCCTACAAAGCAGTCGGCGAATCGATGGAGCACCCCGATCGCTACTGGCTCAACAATGTCGCCGGCTCGGTCGACCTGATTGAAGGTGTGTTAGCGGCTGGTGTACGCGAGTTTGTGTTTTCGTCCAGTTGCTCGGTCAACGGAACACCAACGAAATTGCCAGTCGATGAAAGTGCGCCGGTTGCCCCGGAGAGTGTGTACGCCGAAACGAAGGCAATGGTCGAGCGCATCCTTCACTGGTACGGCGTCACCCACGAACTGCGCGCGGTGAGCATGCGCTACTTCAATGCCGCCGGAGCCAGCGCGGATGGGGCGATTGGAGAGGACTGGAGCCGAGCGCAGAACCTCGTGCCACTCGTGATGAAGGCAGCCTTGGGCAAGAGTCCGCCGGTCCAGGTGTTCGGTACCGACTATCCAACTCCCGACGGCACATGCATCCGCGACTACATCCATGTCGACGACCTCGCCGACGCTCACATGCGTGCACTCGACTACTTGCACGACGGCGGCGCCAGCACCACGCTCAACGTCGGTACCGGCACTGGCACCAGCGTGTTCGAGGTCATCCACGCCACGGAGCGTGCGAGCGGACAGACGGTTCCGTACACAGTCGCGCCGCGGCGCGCCGGCGATCCAGTAGCCAGCTACGCCGACCCGACCAAGGCAGGGTCGACACTCGGTTGGTCAGCCACGCGTACGCTCGACGACATCATCGGGTCGGCGTGGCGCTGGCACTCCGCACACCCTGAAGGCTTCGCCGGTTTCTGAGAGGAGGCGAGACGAGTGAGACGTTCCATCCACAGGATCCGTGCCCGCGCGCGATCAACTATCAAACTCGGCGCCACTGTATTCCGGTACCCCATACAGGTGGCCCGACAACTTCGAACCGTGCTGTCCGCAATTTCGCTGCAGCCCGACCCAAAGCTTCGGGCTCGCGTGCTCGCGCTTTTCCGTCCCACGTCGTACCTTGCCCTTTACCCGGATGTCGGCCTTGAGTGGCTTGGAACGCCCTTCGAGCACTACAAGCACTACGGCCGCGCGCAACGGCGCGACATCTGCATGCTGTTCGACTCGGCGTGGTATCGCACGCAGTTCCCGGGTTTGGGTAGCCACGTATCCGCGATCGACCACTATCTCGCTATCGGAGCTGCTCAGGGCGCCGATCCCAGCCCCGTCTTCGACACGGCGTGGTATCTGCGTCAAGTCGGTGCCGCCCTTCCTGCGCACTGCACGCCGCTTGAGCACTACATGACGCTGGGGTGGATGAGTGGGCTGGACCCGCACCCTTTGTTCAGTTCTGCGTGGTACATCGAGCGCAGCCCACACGTCGTCCTCGGCGCGCTTACGCCCTATGAGCACTTCCTCGAGCACGGCGGGTCTCACAACTCCGAGCCTGGGCCGATGTTCATTCCGTCGGCGTATCGAAACAGACACTCCGATATTGAGGAGTCCAATCGCAACTCGTTTGTGCACTACGTGCGGTACGGCCTTTCGGAACAACGAGTAGCGATTTCGACCTTCGACAGCGCTTGGTACTCTGTCGGGGCCGCCGAGGATCCATTGCTCAGCTCGATGGATCCGTTGACTCATTTCGTCCGTTCCGGAGCTCACATCGGCCGGGACAGCCACCCGGACCCGATCGCGGCGGCTTTGGCAAAGCACCGACTGCAGGCTGACCGCCGATCGCGTTCGAGTTTTACGGGAACAGTCACCGCCGACCACGTCGGTCAGCGAACCAATGTCGCGACGATCGAATGGGAACGTCGGTTGGCGGCATTGGACGTACCGCAAAGCGACTCACCGTTGGTGAGCGTCGTTATGCCGACGCACAATCACTTCGAAGACGTCGTTCGTTGCATGGAGAGCATCGCCGGGGCAGGCGACTCGACGCCGCTCGAAGTCATCATCGTCGACGATGCATCTGAAGATCTAGATGCGTCGCGCCTGCCGTTGATTCGTGGGACGCGCACGGTCCGTCTCGACAAGAATCGTGGTTTCGCCGGCGCCGTCGAGGCCGGATTAGCGGGTTCACTTGGCGAGTTCGTCATGCTGTTGAACAACGACACGGAGGTCCTTCCCGGCTGGATCGATGCATTGGTCGCTGAGATGCATACCCATCCGCGCACCGGAGTAGTCGGTTGCAAGATCGTCCGGCGTGACCTTCTTCTTCAAGAGGCGGGCTGCATCGTGTGGTCTGACGGCAGCGCATTTCAGTACGGCTCGGGCCAAAGTCCATTCGACTTCCGCTACAACTTCCGGCGCGAGGTCGACTACTGCTCTGGAGCGGCGCTGCTTGTTCGGCGCGCGTTGTGGGACGACGTGGGTGGGTTCGACGAGCGCTTCAGCCCCGCGTACTACGAAGACGCTGATCTGTGCTTCACAGCGCGAGAACGTGGCTACGCAGTGGTGGTCGAACCGGCGTCGATCGTGTTCCACATGGAGGGGACGAGTCACGGAACCGATGGAAGCGGCGCAAAGCATTATCAATATCGCAACAAAGGGCGCTTCAGGAATAAGTGGGAGGTGGCTCTGCTGTCTCACAGCAAACCTCTCGATCCGAACGACGGCTCAGCGCTGATCCGCCTTCGAGAACGCCGCCGGTCGCATCACGCCATCGTTATGGACCACCGATTGCCGATGCCCGACCACGACGCAGGTTCCGCCCGTATGTTTCGCTTGCTGGAAGGGCTGATCGAGCGTGATTACGTAGTCCATTTCGTGCCGGCGAACGGCGCCAGGGTTGAGCCCGCGGCGCGTGATCTGGAACTGCTCGGCGTAGAAGTAGTGACGGGCGAGGATATCGGGCGGCACCTTTCAGCCATCGGAACGATGGCCGACTTCATACTGCTCTCACGCCCGGATGTATTTGCCCAGATGGTTTCAACGGCACTCGCGCTCTTGCCAACAGTTCCGTTGGTCTTCGACATGGTCGATGCCCATGCTCTTCGTTTGCGACGCAGCGCTGTCTTGCTAGGTCGGCCCGAGTTGGAAGTGGAGGCCGACCGATACCAGCGTATTGAGGCGCGAGCTGCGCGCATCAGCGATGTTGTCGTCACCGTGTCCCAGGAGGAGACGGAATTCATCACCGGGGTTGCGAAAGCTCCGCTGAGGACGGTCTGCATTCCAACAGTTCACTTCGCTCAATCGCAAGGCCCAGGTTTCGAAGGTCGGACTGGGCTGTTATTTGTTGGCGGTTTCGAGCATCCGCCGAACGTCGACGCGGCGCTGTATCTCGTTCACGAAGTGCTGCCGATGATCCGTTGTCGAATCAGCGGGGTGCAACTCATTCTGGCAGGCAGTAGGCCTCCACCTGTGATCACGGAATTGAGAGTCGATGGAGTCACGGTGACGGGCTGGCTCCCTGATCTGCGCCCTCTGTACTACCGCGCCCGTGTGTCAGTTGCGCCGATGCGCTTCGGCGCCGGCGTCAAGGGCAAGATCGGCGAGGCACTCAGCTTCGGCCTACCCACGATCACCACCACGCTGGGTATCGAGGGCATGAATGTTCTGCCGGGGCGCGACATCTTGATCGGCGACACTCCAGAACAGTTTGCCGATCGTGTCGCCGAGGCGTATCTCTCGCGGCCGGTTTGGGATGGATTGCGAATGCATGGAGCGCAGGCGATCGATCAACAATTCGGCCGCGAGGCGACCAATGCGCGAATTGACGAACTGCTCGAAGCGGTTGCTGCCGCCAGCTCTGCCCGGTAGCTCGCGTGCCTACTGACGAAGTCGGTCGATCTCCACCCGGTCGCGCTCAAGTTGCTCACGTGCTCGTTCTTCTCGCTCTGCGCCGGCGCGTAATGCCGCTGAACTCTTCTCCAGCTCGGCACGGTAGCGGGAGACCTCGGACTCAGTGTTCCTCAACTGCTCGCGAGCTCGCTCTTCGCGCTCAGCACTCTTCTCCAGTTCCGCACGTTGGTGGGAGGCCTCGGACTCGAGTGCTCTCGCGTGCGCGGCCAGCTCAGAGTTCCCAAGGGCGAGCTGCTGCACTTCGACCGACGCGCCGATCCATTGGCTTGCCTCTGGGCTTACGCGGCCGAACCACCAAGGTTCGATCGGCGGCCACGAGTAAGCCACCCCAGTAATCAGCGAGTATTCGGCCTCGAACTCGCTCCATCGATCAGTTCCGCTATTCGTAGTTACCCCGCCGTGCAGTTGATGGAACGTTCCTTCGCCGATTGCGATGGCGAGCCGGACATCGTGACGGTTGGCGACGCGTCGGAGAAGTTCATGGTTCGCGAGACCTCCTCCCGGTGATATGAACCGTTCATCGAACCCGCCGAGATCCTCGAACACCGCTCGCGTTGTCGCGAAGCAAGTGCTTTCTGCAACCGGCCCGAACCATCCGGCTGGGTTGGATGTTTCGAGGCTCGAGATCGTGAACAGCCCGTAGCCGTTCGACTCCCAATCCACTGACGCGAGGAGGCGATCCTCTTCCTGTTCGTTGTATCCCCGCGAAATGGATCTTGATTGGTGGTCAGGTCCGAGGTGCCAACCCAAGAGGCTGACGAAGCCGCGGTCTCCTAAGCGCGTGGTCTCGTGAAGAGCGGCGAGTGCCCCTGGGCTGACCATTCGAGCACCATCGAACAGAATTCCCACGAGATCACCGCTCGACGACTGGACGGTTTGGTTCACCGCTTTCACCGGTGATACTTCGGCGCTGGAGATGGTCACGAGTCTGAACTCTGGCCCGAAACGCTCGACCTCTGCACGCTGTACTGGTCGGTCTGATCCATTGTCGACCACGATCACTTCATAACTACCAGCAGGCAGCCCGCGTTGATACGCCGCAGACAGCGAGTAAAGAGTTCGTGGCGCCGCCCGATGCATGTTGTGCAAGATGACCACCATCGACAACCAAGGACGCTTGGACACCGTCACGATTGTACCCTTGTCGGGATGGACGTCGATGAGTTCTCGCAGCGCGCGCGCGACTTTCAGCCCGAGCTGCTCGACCGCAAGCATCGACTCGCGCCAGACTTGGCGTGGTATCCGTACGACTCTTTGAACAACTTTTTCGCGCTTGATGCTCTCCTTACCGGCGAGCATCGCCATCTCAGCGACTACTTGAGGCTGGGGCCGATTGCCGACATCGGAGCCGGGGACGGCGACATGTCGTTTCTGCTCCACTCAATCGGTTACGACGTCGACATCATCGACAATGGTTCAACGAATTGCAACGGATTGCGCGGTGCGCGGCTATTGGCGGAGGAAGTCGGCAGCGGTGTCGAGGTCTTTGAGATGGACCTTGACGAGCAGTTCCATCTCCCTCGCAAGTACGGGGTCGCGTTTTTCCTCGGAACTCTTTACCACCTGCAGAACCCCTTTTATGCGTTGCGCCATCTCGCCGACTCGACCCAGTTTGCCTTCCTGAGCACGAAGATTGCAGAGGTGACGGTGGACGGGTCGGTCCGCCTCAGCGCTGCCCCCCTCGCATATCTCCTTGCCGCGAATGAGTGCAACAACGACCCGACCAACTATTGGATATTTAGCCAGCCGGGCTTGCGCAGGCTTCTCGATAGGACGGGATGGGAGATTCTCGACTTCTCCCTCGTCGGATGCAACACTGACTCGGATCCATCGAACATGGACCGCGACCAGCGGGCCTTCTGTTTTCTGAAGAGCCGGTCGGCTGACATACTCCGTTGATGTCCGCAGTCGACGCTTTCCGCCGTCGAATGCGGTCGCAGCGTGAGCGTCTCTCTGACATCGAACGGTCCGCTTCAGCCTGGGGTCGGTTGGAATGGTTCGCGTTCGGCAGCCTGGTGCTCGGCCTTGTCGTGCCGACGCTGCTGCTTGCGCCGAGGTACGCGCCAACGTACGACGAGCTGTGGAACGTGCCCGAGGCATGGTTGATTCTCGATCGTGGGTCGACGATTCCGTCCAGTTGGACCTTTTCGATTTTCGGCCGGGTGCTGCCGTTGGTGGGCGGGCCGTATCACGGCGCGATCAAGTCATACCTGCTCGCCCCATGGGTAGGTCTGTTCGGTACCAGTCCCGCGGTTCTGAGGCTGTTCAACGCCGTCGCTGGGATAGCACTCGGTCTCGCGTGTTTCTGGGCGATCAGACCGGTCGTGTCTCGCCGCGCGGCGTGCGTTTGTTTGTTGATGCCGTTGGTCTTCACAAACTTCAGCTTCTCGGTACAAGGCGACGCTGCACCGTTCCTGCTCGGAGCACTGTTCCTAGTGATGGCAGCGGGATGCATCGTCAGAGGGTGGCGCTCGCCGCGGCAGCGGTGGCTGATTGGATCGATGTTCTTCCTTGGTCTCGCCGCGGCGGACAAGCTGACCACAATGCCCATTGTCGCGTTTGGCTGCTTTGCCGTTGGCTTCTTGATCCTGCTTCGACGCCAGACCTACCTGCATCCGCGCCCGATTGGCTTTGGTGTCGCGGCAGCGACTGTTCCGCTTATTCCGTCCGTCATCTACTTCCTCCGCGAGGGAACTGGTGAGTTTCGGAGAATGACAGCGGAAAATGGAGGTGAACGACACGGATACTTCGAAAGCCTGACCCACAACCTCCCGCTCTTGCGCCGCGGCCTGTTCAACACGACGGATCCCCAGTCGGTCGCCTTCGTGACCTCGCGACGGGTGGCAGGGGTGCCCGAACTGGGTACCGCGGTGCTCTGGCTCGTCTGCTTGTCGGTTGTGGCGTGGGTCGCGATGATGTTGGTCAATCGACGTCCGGCGGCAAGTGCTCTCTTTGTCGTGTGGCCAGTCGGCGCCGATTTACTTTTTCCGCTGTTTGGCGGTTTGAACCAGACTTGGCATTTCTTGCCGCTGCTGCCGTTGCTCTTCGTTGGAATGGTGTGCTTCGTGGTTCAGCTGAGTCGCGCAGTGCGTCCATTGGGAAGGCACGTGCCGACCGCGGTGTTGACCTTGTGGTCGGCCCTGGGGTTGACGTTGATGGCATGTTCGTTCGTCGCGCAGCGCGATGTTCTCCGCGCTGGCGGCCGAGGTATGGCGTCGCCGGCACTCTTTGAAATTGCTGAGGTGGTAAAGGCCTCAGGTCGACACGAAATCGTGTGCCTCGACTATTCGGTTTGCAACACCCTGCGCGCTGCGTTGGGAACTGACTACCAGATCGCCGCGGATTATGCGTTCGTGACGCGAGACGATTCCTTCTTGTCGGCGATCCGGTCGAGCGTCAGCGAGCCATCGCGTGTGCTCGTGGTGAGGGTCATCGATGCTGAGAACGGGCTAGACGTGCCGGCACCGACGTCGCTCATCGACTTTCTGAACAGTGGTAGCGCGGCGTTTCTGGAGTCGCTGAGCTCCGGCGAGGAGTTTGTAAACGTTGGTCAACGTGACGTGAACGGCACCCACTTCAGCCTCTTCGTGGCTCCATAGGTTCAATCGCGCAATGCGTCTGTCGTGGCGGTCCGTCGTTCCACCAGTCTGTGCCATTCTCGCGCTTGCCATTGCCGTGGTGCCGATGTGGACCGCGACGCTGGTTCCCCTTGACCAGCAACCTTTTCCGGATGCGTTCGCGTATGCGGACGGCGGATACCAGATCGCCAACGGCAACGGTTTCGAGATCTCGATCGACGACACGCTGCGGCGGGAGTTGCAGCCACATGACGGCGTTCGCCATCCCTCCCGTTATCCGCCGGGCTTCTCGTTGGCCCTAGCAACGTTCGTGCGTCTTGGAGACAACAAGATCGAGGACACACAACGTGGCTCCCAGATGATCGCGATAGCGCTGATCATCATGCTCCTTGCTGTGACCTGGTTTCTTGCGGGACCACTGGCAGCATCGATTGCGGTTCTGGTCGCTGCGTGGTCACCGTTTGCGCTCAAGTCCGCTCAAATCGTGATGTCGGACGCCTTTGGAGCCGCTCTCGCACTAATGATCCTTGCTGCCGTCGCTGTCGCGCGAGCGGAGTGGTGCGGAACCAGGCTGCGCACGATGTGTGCAGCGGCGGCGGGACTAGTTACCGCATATTCCATCCTCACTCGGTTCAGCGCAGGTCTCACACTGATATGTGTCGTGATTGCGCTGCGGCGTTGGCCTCTGATCCGCGCCGCGTCGCTTGGAGCCCTTCCAGTCCTCGTCTTTCTCGGCGCCTACCAGTGGACCGAGTTCGGTCATCCGCTTCGGACCGGTTACGACTACTACTTCCCGGACCTGAAGCTGGTCTCAGTGGACTACCTGACGCTCAGCGATCCACCGAGTGAGCGCAAGTTCATCCATGATGACCGACTCGACGGGCGACTGATGACGTGGACCTGTCCATGCGACGAATACGGACCAATCGGTGAAGCGAGCAACATCGTCTTTTATCCGGCGGTCATCCTGGGTTTGTATTGGATCTACTACCCGCCACTGTTTTCTCTGTTCGGGTTGTGGGCGATCTGGCGCCGAAGATCTAGCGCCGCCGCACAGTTCGCCGCGTTGTTGATCGCCACCAACGTCGCGATTGCCAGCGTGTACTTTTACCAAGCCGCGCGACTCGTGGCGCCCGCCGCCTTCGTGTTGCTCGCCTACAGCGCCAATGGTG
Organism: Ilumatobacteraceae bacterium; assembly: GCA_025451395.1. GTDB lineage: Bacteria > Actinomycetota > Acidimicrobiia > Acidimicrobiales > Ilumatobacteraceae > UBA668. The sequence goes on along the minus strand of JANWKM010000052.1, from coordinate 19,595 downwards.
TCGTCGACGTGTGCAAGGTAGCCGGCCGGCTCGGCCGGGGCATTCTTGATCGTTGGACTTCGAAGACTTCGCTAACTGCAAAGACTGAGAACCGAAAAGTCGACATCGATCGCGAGCCGTCGGCTGCCCCTGAGGCGGCCGCGCTGCACGAATGTAAGGACGACGAATGTAAGGACTAGGGCAGCGTCCAGTCGGGGCGCATGGTGATGGCGCCACCGGTTTCGTATGGCTTTCCGGTCAAAACATCGAACCGAAGCGCCTCGTGCAGATTGTCGTAGACGATCGCCCGCGTGAAGTCAGAAATATTCGTGTGAATGTCATAGGTGCCCGGCAGTAATGAAATGTTGGCGAAGGCGATATCGATCACACCAGTTCCCGACATCGTCGCCGGCACCAGTCCGACATCTCGTGTGTTCGGTGCGGTTACCGTGGCACCTCCGAGTGCTTCGATCTCGATGCCAACCACCGGTTGCGGGATCGACTTCTCTGCCTCGTAGTGCAGTCGAATGACAACGTCGTCGCTTGTACGACAGCGCTTCACCGAGGTTGTCTCACCGTTGACGAACATCTCGATCTGAACGATCTTGATCTCGCCCGAACCCCGGCGCACGCTTCCATCGGCAGCGGGTGCCTCGGCACCGAGCATGCGCTCGGTGTACGCCTCAACCAGGTCACTGGGGTCGCCCTCATCGATGGCCTTTCCGCGTTCCAGCCAGATGGCCCGGTCGCACAAACTCTTGACGCCGGTCATGTCGTGCGTGACGAGCACGATCGTTCGGCCCTCGTTACGGAACTCGACGAACTTCTCGAGACATCGCCGCTGGAAGCTGACGTCGCCGACCGCGAGAATTTCGTCGACGATCAGCAGTTGCGGATCGACGTTGATAGCAACTGCGAACGCAAGTCGCACGTACATGCCCGATGAGTAGGTCTTTGCTGGCTGATCGATGAACGTGTGCAGCCCGGAGAAGTCGACAATTTCGTCGAAGCGGGCCGTGATTTCTTTGCGGCCCATTCCGAGAATGGCCGCATTGAGGAACACGTTCTCGCGCCCACTGAGATCGGGGTGAAAACCTGCGCCGAGTTCCAGCAACGCGCCCATGCGACGAAACACGTGCACGCTGCCTGAGTTCGGCTGCAAGATGCCGGCCATGCATTTCAATAGCGTGCTCTTGCCCGAGCCGTTCTGCCCGATGATGCCGAAGACCTCGCCTTCACGCACCTCGAACGTGACGTCGTCGACGGCGGTGAAGTCCTCGAACCTGTTGCGAGCTTTGCCGGCGATCAGTGATTTCAGCGAGTTCGATTTTTGGTGATGGATGCGAAACGACTTAACGAGGTGATCGACGGTGAGAATGATCGCTGGATCAGACATCACATCTCCTCCGCGAACCTGGGCGACAGCCGCCCGAAGATCCACATGCCCAGCGTGAACGTAACGATGGCCAAGCCCGCGAGGTACAACAAGAGCAAGGCGGGAGGCATACGGCCGTCGTAAAAGAGATTGTGAGATGCCACGATGAAGCTCCCGGTTGGCCCCCAGCTGGCGACGGTCTTCAACACGCGACCGACGAGCACGTCGGGTAGCCGGCTTGTGAAGTAGATCACCGGTGTTACATAGAAAATCATTTGCGACAGGATCGTCCACAGATACTGAACGTCGTGAAAGAACACGTTGAAGGCGCTCAGCGCTAATGCCACACCAGCGGTGAAAAAAGCCCACAGTCCATAGATGAGGAGAATGACGGGTACCCACACCAAGACGTTGTGGCCAGTCGAGGACGACTCGCCCTGAAAGTGGCCAACTAGCACGTTCTGGCTGGCGATCAGCAGAGCGATCAGCAGGATCGCTGTCTCGATCAGCAGCGTGACGAACTGAGCGATCAGAACCGAAAACACCAAATGCTCGTGAGGGAAGGCGACCTTCTTGATCAGTCCAGACCCGGCCTGCACATTGGACATCGCAACGCTCGTCGTGATCGAGAAGAAGTTCCACGGCAGCAGGCCGGCGAGAAAATACAGCGGGAAGTTTGTGAGTCCGCTGGGGTCGCCGGCGGCCGGCTTGGCAACGAACACGTACGTGAAGATGATCGTGAAGATCAGCATCTGGCTGAGCGGGTTGAACAGGCTCCAAGCCCAACCCAACACCGATTTCTTGTAGCGGGTACGCAGCTCCTTGAGCGATAGCAGGTACAGGAGGTTGCGATGGGCCATCGCACGGCGAAGAGACATGGCCCACGGATTGTACTGAGCCTGCACGTCGCTGCTGTTGTTCCGTTATGGGGTTGTTGCCCGCCTCTGCCAGTCGGCGATCGACATCGGGTGCAAGACATCGCTGCGATGTTCTACGAGCCAGTTCCACCCGGCCTCGTGCCCTTCGGGTGCTTGCTTCTTACGGCGTATACGTCGTTTTTTCAGCAGCGTGCGTCGGGGTGGCGCGACTGTGATGACGCCGATGCCAAAGTCGGATTCGACCACGAACCACTCACATCCGACGAGCGATGCAGTGACATCAACGAAGGCTCGCCACGAGTCGCCGCACCAATATTCGCCGCCGCCGTGTTCGGGTGCTGGCCCCGCAACTTCCGCGTCGGGTGGATCGCAGTCGTGCATGACAATGAATCCACCGCGCGGCAGCATCGAGAGCGCGAGTTCTAGTACGCGCACCGAGTCATCGTACGAATGCCAACAGTCGATGAACACGAGTTCAACTTCGAGCGGGTTGGCTCGCCTCCACGCGATCAATTCGTCCAGAGTCGGCAGTTGTCTCGTGTCCTCGATATCGCGTTGAATTGGTTCGCCCGCGTACATCAGGGTGGTCACGGCGCCGAACCGCGCCAACTCGGGCCGCCCATGCATGTCGCGGCCCGTTGACGGAGTGAGAATTTGCGCGAGTGAGTGCAACCCGTGCTGACGCCGCAGTGTGTCGATGACATCCCATTTGCGCACCGCTAACGAGTATCGAGGATTGTCCACCGCGCCGAATGTAGTTCGGTAGGCCGTGCCTCAGACGATGAGGAGCGGAGCCCATTCGCGGCGCCGGTAGAGTTCGGCCATGGCGGACAGTCGGACCAACTCACCTGACCTGGTGGCGTTGACGATCGTCGCACACAACTACATCCCGCGAGCCAGCATCGTCGCCGACTCCTTTCTGGCTTACCACCCGAATTCTCGCTTTTACATCGTCGTCACCGACTACCCGCTGCAGGTGAAACTGCGACAGCGCGACGATTGCCGGCTGGTTCCGATCTCCGACATCGACTTCGGTGACGAGGGCTTTGAGCACATGGCGACGTATTACGAGGTGACCGAGCTTGCGACGGCGTGCAAGCCATTCGTGCTTCGTCACTTCCTGCGGACGGCGGACTGCGTGCTGTACCTCGACCCCGACATCGAGGTGTTCGACACGTTGGATCCAATTGTCGCGGCAACCATGCAGGCGGGCATTTCGTTGACGCCGCACACCGCGGCACCGATCGAACGCGACGGCTGTCAGCCGGACGAGGCCAGCATCATGTCAGCGGGGGTCTACAACCTGGGTTACATCGGGGTCGCGCAGGGCGCCCAGCCGTTTCTCGATTGGTGGTCCACACGATTGCGACGCGACGCGATCACCGATCCGGCGAATCACCTATTCACCGACCAACGCTGGATCGACCTGTCGATACCGTTGTTCTGCCCGCACATCGAGACCAACCCGGGTTACAACGTCGCATACTGGAACCTCGATCGACGCACGTTACGACGCGAGCAAGGCCGCTATTGGGTCGACGACGAGCCGCTGCGTTTCTTCCATTTCTCGGGCTATGACCCGAAACGACCACACTGGATCAGCAAACACCAGACGTGGCTGCCGAGGGTTCTGCTGAGCGAGCAGCCGCTGCTCGTCGAATTGTTCAATAACTATCGCGCAAAGTTGCTTGCGCTCACGTCCGAAACCTCACCGCTGCCGTACGGATGGTCGCAAGTCATCCCGGGCTTAACGTTGAGCGACGAAGTGCGGCGCATGTTCCGCGACGAAGTGCTGCTCGCCGACGCCGGCAAAGGCGACATGCCGCCGTCGCCGTTCAAGCCTGGGAACACGCAAGCCTTCATGCAATGGCTGACCGGGCAGTCGCCCGTCGAGCGTCTGCCGCTTCCGCGCTATCTGGCGGCGTTTTGGTCAACTCGGGCTGATGTGCAGCAGTGCACGCCTGAAATCGCGAGCGGCGACCTTTCGACATTGCACGCGTGGGTGCGTAGCTTCGGCGGTGCGGAGTCCGAGATGTTGGCATTCCTCGGGTGGCTTCCCGCGTCGACTCCAGCCGGGGGTGTGCAATGGCACGAGGGTGGTACCGCCGAGCACGGTGTCAACTTTGTTGGCTACTTGAATGCCGAGCTCGGTGTCGGCGAGTCAGCCCGGCTGACGTGTGCCGCACTCGTCGCGAGTGAGGTCCCGGTTGCAACCGTTACGACGCGCCGCACATTGAACCGGCAAGAGGTCGCTTTTGCGACGGACAACATTGCGCGGTACGACACCGTGATGATGGGTGTCAACGCCGATCAGATCGCGATCGTGCAAGATGACTTGGGTGCGGCGTTCATCGATGGTCGCTATGTGATTGCACAGTGGTACTGGGAGCTCGCCGAGTTCCCGACTGCGTATCGCGGGGCCTTCAGATGTGTGGACGAGGTGTGGGCGGCGTCGATGTTCGTGCGCGATTCCGTTGCCGCAGTGGCTCCGCGAAGGGTTGCGGTCACCCACATGCCGATCCCGATGTCCGCTCCAGTCGTCGATCCGATCTATACGCGAGCCTCGTTCGGTCTGCCGGACGGTTTCATGTTCCTATTCAGTTGGGACATGAGGAGTGTGTTCGAACGCAAGAATCCCGATGGACTGGTTTCGGCGTACCGCGATGCCTTCGCACCGACCGATGGCGCGTGTCTGGTGCTGAAGACGATGAATGGCCGGTCAAATTTGGAAAAGGTCGAGCGTCTGCGATGGGCGTGCCGCGACCGGGCAGACATCGTCGTCATCGACGAAGTGTTCGACAATGTGAGCGCTGGCTCGTTGACGAACCTCAGCGATTGCTACGTGTCGCTGCACCGCTCGGAGGGCCTCGGCCTGACGATCGCCGAAGCGATGTTGCTGGGTAAGCCTGTCATCGCTACCGACTACTCCGGCAACGTCGATTTCACAACGCCCGACGTTGCCCGGCTAGTGCGCTGGCAGCCGACGACCGTTCCGAAAACCGCTCATCCTTATCGGCCAGGAGCGACTTGGGCGGAACCCGACCTGGGGCACGCGTCGGAACTGATGCGCGCGATGTTCGATGAACCGCAGAAGGCGCGCCAACTTGGCATTGCGGGCCAGACTCGGCTGCGCGAGAACTACTCTCTTGAGCGGTGTGGCGCAAGGATGCGTGATCGCCTAAAGGAGATTTGGACAACTTGATCGAGAGCAAGAAGACCGGTCCGATTCGTGGCTTGCTGAACAGAATGGTCAGCGCGCGGGTCGACGCGCAACTCGATTGGCGCAACGAAGTGCTGGAGAAGCGCATGCGGGGACTCGAGGAGCCGATCGCGGTACTGCAACGCCTGATCACCGAAATGTCGGCATCGATCGGCAGCAGGCTGACCGCTCTTGAGTCTGCCGCGCTCGAGGACCGCAAGAAGAGTTCATAGAGGACGTTGCGCAACTACCAGCATCTGGCCCGCGAGCGGTCGATAGGGAAGACGCAGGTACAATGGAACCAACCGATGCCCGAACGACAGCCGCGACTTCATTGTCAACGGCAGAAAGCGGGCCTCGCAGCGGACTAGTTCCAAACCGCGCGATGCGAACCGGGCCGTAGAGGGCAGACGGAGTTTTGGCAGTACTGCCCGCTATTACACTCGCAGTTCGTGCGGAAATTCTGGGGGCAGGGTCGTTCAATCGTGGGTCGAACGACCCAGAATCGCATAGCCGCCGTGATCGCTGTCGTCGCCGTGGCCGCGCTGATGGTGTGGCTGCCTGCGCACCCTTCCTTCGACGACAACCGACGCAGCTTGGCCACCCTTGATCTGGCCGCCGGGCATTGGCACACGGTGAAGTACTCCCTGGTCATGCCCCTGCTCGCCGTCTTGCCCTACCGACTTGGCCGAGCCGTCGGAATGGGAAGTTTCCTGCTCGACAATTTTGTCACCCTTGTGTGGATTCCGTGGTCGCTCTGGATCGGCAGCCGGCTCTCTCGGCTCAGAGGTCGACGTTTCGGGGTGGGCGTGGTGGCTCTTGCGACCGGCTCGATGTTCACTGGCTACGTCACATCGTTCAACGCTGAGGCGCTGTCGATGATGATCGCTTCGGCGGGGATCCTGCTAATCGTCGATGCCCGCAGCCGAGCGCAAAAGGTGTCGGGCATTGTGGTCACCGGCATCGGCATCGCCATCATCCCCGTGCTCGCGGTCGCGTGTGGTGCCGCTGCCGTGTTGCTGTGGTGGCGCCGGCGCAACTCTGCGCTGCTGATCTCGTGCGCAATTGCCGCGGCGTGGATGGTTGTCGATGCCTCGATCACGACTGGCCACCTCAGCCTGTCCAAGTACGGCAGCGACCCAGGGGATGAGACCAACTTTCAACTGCTGCCTTGGGGTCATGTGGCGGGTTTCGGTTACCCATTCTTGTTCGGTCTCGTCGGCATTCTCTTCTCACTCGGGCGCGGGTTGTTGTGGTATCAACCTGGATTCTTCCGCCGCGCACCGCAGCCCGACGACGCGGTGGCCCAATGGCGTTGGTGCCTCACGCTGATCGTGGTGGCGATGATTCCCATTTACTCGAAGTGGTGGGCTTGGTACGGGGGTGTGTCGTTCGGACCCCGGTTCTTCCTCATTGGTGTGGTGCCTGCCGCCACAGCGTTATGCACGCAACTCCAGGTTGGCCGGTCGTTGCGCACGTGGCTCGGTGCTGTCCTGTTGACGCTGTGGACTGCGTGGGTCGGGATTGTCGGTGCGGCGTACTACATCACGCCGCGCACCGATCTCTTTTGCCGCTTGGAGAATTTCCGCTATGTACCGCTCTGTTGGTATTCCGGCGAGTACTCATCGCTGCTGTCGCCGACATGGGACAGGGAGGTGTGGCCAGGCGCCTCGCAAATCCTGTTCGGAACCCTGATCGGCATCGTCGCGCTTGGTGTGATCGTGCAGCTCACACCGCGGGCTCGTTGGGGCGAGGTGCAAGCCCGCGCACGCGCGCTGCTACAGCGCGGAGCAACCGACGGCTGAGCGCACGCGAGCCGCGAACACTTCGTCCGAGAAGTGCTTCGCTCGTTCTTGAGCGCTGGCTGCCATCTTCACGCGCAGATCTCGATCAGCCACTAGCTGACTCGTGTAGTGCACAAGCTCGTCCATCGTGCGCCATTGAAAGCCGTCGATGCCGTGGCGAACAATCTCTGCTGGCCCGGCAACGCCGAAGACCACGGGCACGGCACCGGCCGCCATCGCTTCCACGACTGCGATTCCAAAATGTTCGAAGCGGTCGGGGTGCTTGTTGGGGCCCTCGCCGTAGCCCGTTCCGTGCCAATAAATGCTTGCCGCGGCGAGAGTGCTGCGCACTAATGATCGGGGTGCGTTGAAGTGAACGCCGACGGCGTGACCGCGAGCCTCGCGACGAACAGCGAGGGCGTAGTCGCGGCTCAGGGCGTCGGCACCGCCGATCAATTCCAGCCGCCATCCATCGGCACCGACATGTTCGAGCTCGATGAACGCGCGCAAGAGATCAAGTTGTTTCTTGCAATGGCCGAACTTGGGATCGAAGAAACGGCCGACCGAAGTAATCGTGTTCGCCTTTGTCCCCGGCAGTACGTCCGGTCGGACCGGCGGATAGAGGACTTCCGCGCGCACCTTCCATAGGCGCTCGATCCATTTCGCGGTGAACGTCGAGGTGCACCAGAACGTGGCGTAGTTGCGCGTCCAGTCGGTGCGCGCCGCGCGTCGCTCGAGACCGTCGTGCACTCGCCTAATCCGAGGGATGCCGACTGGGCGCAATGATGTGGCCAGCCCACGCGCCATTGCCTGCCCGACACGTTGATAACGGGTGCTTGGCGAGCCCGGGAAGTACACGTAGTAGAACCCGCCTCGCTTAGCGAGATTCGGTGCCGAGCTGAGGTAGGTCGCGTTGACGAACAAGTCGTAGCCGGCGCTCGCCGCCGAGGCGGTCTCGTCATCGATCACGCGCTCGTAACCGCATTGCGAGAGGTCGAGGCCAAGACGGTCGCGCATTGCTGCGAGGTCTATCGGCTCGGGCCCGAGTAGGACGACATCGTGATCGGGGAGGAGCGCCAACGCGATGGCACCCGCGACCTGCTCGCCGCCGCCGTAAGTCGTCCAGTACAGGTTGTAGATCGCCACCCTGGGCCGCGCTGCCATCACTTCGTCACTTCCCACGACGTCATGAGATCTCGACGGCTCACCACCGGCTCGGTGGCGCGACGATCGCGCAACATGGCGGGTAATAGACGCAGGTAACTGGTCAACACGCGACGCCGGTGCGCGGGAACGCTGCGCTCGGGCATTTGCAGTCGTATCGGCCTTCCGACATATCCGCTCAATGTCGAGCGAACGAAGCGGCGAATCTCGCCCAGCCCGGCGCGCAATGCCACCCGCGCGGGTGCATTTTTGGCCAGGACCAGCATTCGATTTCGTTCGGTGTAGAAGCGAAATGTCGGTGAGCCGACACCCGATGATTGCGCGTGACGGTGACGCACGACCGAGGTCGGTTCGAACAGGTAACGCCAGCCGCGTAAGCGGCCACGCCATGAGAGGTCGGTGTCCTCGTAGTACAGGAACAGGTGCTCGTCGAACAGGCCAACCTGCTCGAGGTAGTCGCGTTTCAATAACACGGCTCCACCACACCAGGCGAACACTTCGGCTGGTTGTTCGTACTGGCCGAGGTCGCGTTCGAGAAAACCACGATCTCCGCCGAATCCACCGCGATAGAGATTGGACCCCGCGTTGTTGATGACATCGAATGGTTCGCCATCGAGGGCGATGTCGAACCACTGTGCCTCGATGTCGGTTTCGATTGTCTGCTGCGCCGTCGCAGAGGAGAGCGTGACGGTCCGATGTTCAACATTGCTCAGCCGCAGCGACAACGTCTGTGGCCGTGCTTCGCCGGGATCGAGCGAGATGAAGATTGAACCGCGCCCGCAGGTCCAACGTCCCAACTCCTCGCCAATTTCGAGATCGGGCTGGTCGGCCCCGTAGAAGTCCTCATTGAACGAGACGCGATTGTCGGCGCGCACACCATCGATACGTACGCCAGAGACTCGAACACCCTTTTCAGGCTTGCCGCTCTTGGACGTGCTGACACCGGGGACGACCAGATCGACGCCGAGGAAGCGGTCGGCGAAGACCATCTTCGGACTCACCGCGCCGATGTCAGGCGCCGAATTTGCGACGTCTACCAATGGACGCAACCAGGTGGGCTCGACGGTGGCGTCGTTATTGACGAGCGCAATGAATTCGTGCTCTCCCGGCGGGCGCATCCCGAGGTTGCAGCCACCCGCGAATCCGAGATTCTCCAGTGGTTCGACGAGCTCAACCTGCGGGTATTCGGCACGCACCCGCTCGGCCACATCGTCGAGAGACCCGTTGTCGACGACGACTATCTGCAGCTTGTCGGTCGGCCAATCGGTGGCGAGCAACGAATCCAGGCAGTCCAGCGTCATTTGGCCGCCGTCGAAGGTGAGCACGACGACGCGTATGAGGGGAGTGTTCAACCGTCGCGCCTGGTCACGTCATCGAACGGTGAGCGCGGCACGAACCGGGATTGTACAGAAGGCCTCGTGCTCGCCCTGCGAGATCTTGCCAATAAACACACGGTTGACCCCGCGGCCACCTGCCGATGATGTTGCGACAGAATCTGTACATAAGTCCCCTAGGAGCCTGAGATGACCCACCAAATCCGACGCGGAGCATGTGTGCTGGCGCTATTTGCGAGCGCCGTCACGACCGTCTCTCTTGTTGGGGTGCAGACCGCGTCCGCGGGAGTTGCCAACGTCACTTTCTCGATAGGGAACCCCGGTACCGGCGGGCTGGCAGACATCGATGCGTACTACGGAGGCTGCGGGGGCAATTCGCCCGATGGTTCAGGATACGACGGTTCGTACAACTGGAATTCTGCCGGCCAATTCTCTAATGCGAACCCTTCGGTATTTGTGGGGTTGAACCCCACGCAAGTCCCGAATCCCGGACTTGGCTGTGGTGGCGCGGGGCTGAGTTTGGTCCGCCTCGAGCTCTACCCGGAAGGCATCTGGTACGACCCCTGGGTTGGCAATGCCGGTGGGGCCCACTCGCAGCGAGAAGCGGCCAAGGACGGCGCTGGCTTCGCGAACTTTGGAGTTGTTCCACTCCCGACTGTCGGTGTCGACGGTGGATTTCGGATAACAGGCGACATCGTCTCGTCCTCCGCGGTGCCGAATAACCGCGTGGAAGTCATTCTGTTTCAAATCGAATGCATTCCTCCCGACGTGTGCGTCCAACCGAAGGTCACGGGCACGGGCGCAAAGGTCGGAGCGTTTACTTACTCAAAAAGCAAAGGCAACCAGTGGACTGGCGGCGTCGGATGGCCGGGGCACTACCTCGCGTTCGTAACGGACACTCAAACTGGCCGCAAGGTCCAGGGCTATATGGAGCTTGCCCCAGGTCAGGTGCAAACAATAGATCTCGACGCGTCATGTTTTGGCCTGTATCTCTGCGTTTACATGTCCGGCGCACCGGGCGCAGCGCCTCCGGGTGGTTTCCATCCGCTCACTCCTACTCGCATTCTCGACAGTCGTAGCAATATCGGAATCACCGGGGTGATGACGCCAGGAGACGGTCGCTCGAGTTCGGGTAACGGTTATACGCGTCGTGCAACGCTGCTCAACCACCAATTGAAGGTCACGGGCGTAGCCGGAATCCCAGCGGCCGGCGTGTCGGCGGTGCTGCTCAACGTCACTGCCATCGCGTCTTCCAGCGGCGGGTTCCTTTCTGCGTATCCGCGCCCTCCGGCGACAGACGCGTTGGGTGGCATCTTCGCCGATCAAGCAACCTTCGGTGTAATTCCGGGGACGTCGAATCTCAACTTCGCGCTCGGTGAGATCACACCGAACCTCGTTTTGGTGAAGGTCGGTGCTGGCGGCACCATTCGCTTCAACTACTCGGGCTTCGCGGGTATGCACGTGCTTGCCGACGTCGCTGGCTATTTCGACACGAGTGCTGCACTCACGGCCCCCGGCGGATTGGGATTCACCGGAATCCCACCGGTTCGTTTGATGGATACACGCAACGGGATTGGTGACACAATCGGCCGTTTTCATCCGGGAGACAATCGGGCGCTGCTCGTAGCCGGCACGAAGGGGATACCCGCGAACGCGAAGTCGGTGGTCGTGAACATCACCAGCGCGTATGCGCCACTCGGCGGCTATGTCACGGCATATCCAGACGGCGAGGCGTTGCCGATTGCATCGAACCTGAACGTCTTTGCGGGAGGAACCCGCGCCAATTCGGCGGTCGTCAAGGTGGGCACGAACGGCAAGATTCGGTTGGCTGCGTTCGAGAGCGACATGGACCTGATCGTCGACATCTTTGGCTACTACAGTGCAGGTGGTGGTTTCACCACGATCATGGACCCAGTCCGGGTGTTTGACACCCGCAATGGGCTGCACACGACGATCGGGCAGCTCGGTCCCGGCGAAAGTCGAAATGTCCAGATCGGCGGTCTCGGTGGCGTTCCTTCCGGCGCCAAGGCCGTCATCGTCAACATCACCGTCACCGATCCGAGCGCTGGGGGGTGGCTGACGCTATGGCCGGCCGGTCAACCACGGCCAACCGTGTCGACCCTCAACTGGTTCCCCGGTCGCACAGTACCGAATATGGCAATTGTTGCAGTGGGCGCCAATGGGCAACTTTCGATTTATAACGACTCGGGAAATGCGGGCGTCATTGTCGACGTCTTTGGTTACGTCATCTGACGCGTACGCGTTTTCAGTCGAGCGTGATCACTTCATCGAATTGTGAGCGCGGCACGAATCGTCCGAGGGCACGCACAGGGAAGCGCTGTGGACCCGCGTTGGTTGCACGGTCGTTGGTCGAATGGTCGTTGGCGGAGTTGTCGACGAGCAGTGTGATCTCCGCGAGCGGTGACTGTTTCGCCAACTCGTGGACTCGGGAAGTGTTCGCTCGCCCGATTACCGAGTCGTCGAACGTGCCAGTCACAGCAACGCGGTAGGGAACTTTGCGCAGTTGGCGAACTCGGCGGGGGTCTAGTTCTTCCAACGAAGACACGACGGCGCGCCCAACGTTGGTCCACGTCCACCGCGTCAAGGCGCGCTGCGCGGCGGCGAGGAGCAGCTCGCGATGTGCTGAATCGATCAGCGCTCGTTCGACAGCTGCGGCTATTGCCGTCACGTCGTAGGGATCGAACTGTGCTGCGGGTTCGGCAAGCACTTCCGGAAGTGCGGACACATTGGATGTGATCACTGCGCATCCACACGCTGCTGCTTCTAACGCGGGCAGCCCGAACCCCTCGTCTGTCGACGGCATTACCGCCAGCTCGGCGAATTGGTAGATCGCTACTAGCTGTTCGTCGGTGACCGGGCCAGTGAAATCGACATCCGCAGTCCCGACCTCATCCGAATCACCGATCACCACCAACCGATGCGAACGGCGCAGCGTCGCAGGCAGTGTTGCCCAGGCCTGCGCCAGGCGAGTGGTGTTCTTACGCGGATCCTCGCCCGTGACAGTGACAACGATGCGGCGCCGGTCGGCGCGAAGGACGCCCTGCAGCCGTGGCCACGGGTCGTCGACTGCGGGTGCAAATTTCGGGTCGACGCCAGCACCGATCATGGTGATGCGATCACGCGGGAAGTGCAGTTCCTCCGCGGCCGTGTCGGCGGCGAAGTCGGAGATGGCGAGCAGCGCATCGAGTGTGCGGGCCAGCATGCCGCGAATCAGGACCTGTGCGCGCGACTCGGCGCGAACCTGATACAGCTCCGGGTGCCGCTCCCTGATGACGTCGTACATGATGGCGGCCACGGGCAATCCGGAGTCGGTGATGATGCGCGGCACCGGGTCGAGCGGTATCGGGTGCAGCATCAATTGTGTAGCCAGATACCAACTGCCCGGCACGCTGAGATCGCGTATCACTGCGGGTTCCAATTGCCGCAGATCCAAGTCGGGAACGGCTCGGGTCAACAGCGACTTCTGTTCTTCCGTCTCGTACAGCGCGATCACGGGCGCGTGAATTTGGCGAAGACCGGAGAGCAACCCGATCACGTAACGGCCGATACCGCGCGGCCCTCCGGTGGGATGGCAAACAGTCCGGCCATCGACGATGAGATGGCTAAGTGCATCAGCCATTGCTGCGCAGCGCGGCAATCGCTTGTTCCAGCTCGGCGAGCTGTCGTTCGATCACCTGCACCGCACCGATCGCGGTGTCGGCATCGAGCCGGAGTCGCTCGGCATGACCGAGGAACAATGGGAGAGCTTCCTCGGACCCACTGTGCACCTCGTGGTTCAACGCCATCAGCACGCTATGCATCTGGTCGACCTTCGCGCGCAAGTCTGCAACCTGGACTGGTAGTGAGCTGAACCCGCGCAACCGTCGGACGAATCCGGAAATCGATGCCACACGTCGACGTTAGCTGGCCGGTTGCACACACATATACTCGCTCAACATGTCGAGCCGCCTCGTAGTCCGGTCGCTACGCCGCGTCGGCAGGTTGGTGCCGGCCGGAATACGTTGGCGATTGAGGCCGATCGCGCGTCGCGTCGGCCTCGAGCTACCGACCGACAAATGGTGGATATCACAAGGCACCGGATCTGTTGGCCGACTGAATACAGGTGGTCCACGGCGCTGCAACATTTGCGGTTGGTCGGGAGCAGCTTTTATCGGAATCGAACATTCCGAGTCTGCAATTTGCCCGGTGTGTGAGTCTTGTGCACGCGATCGTTTTCTGCTGTGGTGCAGTTCGCGAGCGCAGTCGAGCCTGCCCCGCAGGGCGCGGGTGCTCGAGACCAGCCCTCGAATGGGAACCGACTATCGCGCAATGATGCACCGTCACTTTCGTTATCAGGCCAGCGACTACGACCTTGGCGCCCATCGAGCCGACATCCAGATCGATCTGCAGAGCATGGCACTGCCCGATTCCTCGATCGACCTGCTGCTCACGCCCCACGTGCTCGAACACGTTCCCGACACCGCCGCCGCGCTCGGAGAGATTCACCGTGCCCTCTCGCCGGGTGGTCGGATGTACCTGCAGGTGCCATTGCTGCGCGGCAACACCGCAAAGCCTTCGAAACCGGAGTATCACGCCGACAACACGCTCGTGCATTGGAACTTCGGATGGGACCTCACCGCGATGTTGCGTCAGGCCGGCTTCACGACGACCGTGCTTGTCACTGCCGCGTTCGCCCGCTTGCTTCGCGGCGAAGGTGAGATGCCACTCAATACCGACGTGTTCGACATCGTCGACATGGTGCGCTGCGCCCGCCCCGACGACCTAACGGTTGTGGCTGACGACGCGGAGGCCACCGCGATGGGATGGCTACCGCCGTATCACTTCGTCACGTGGGAATGCATCCGCAGTTAACCGGTTACTTGCGACGCAGACGCTCGCGGACGAGCAAACCGACCATCGCCATTCCTAAGCGAAATGTCTTCTTGCGGTCGCCGGTCACCGAACTCTCGCCAACGCGAGGAAGGTACTTGACCGGCACTTGCACTAGCGGGACACGCAGGCGCGCAGCGTGAAGCATCATCTCGAAACCGAACGACGAGCCGTTGCCACGGAACTCCGGCGTCATCCGATCGATCCCCGCGCGAGTGATCACGCGAAACGTGCAACCAACATCAGACAAATAGACGGTGTTGAACAACACCTCGGTGAACTTCGCCACTGCCCAGTTACCCCAGCGTAGGAAGACGCCCATGTTGGCGCCGCTGAAAATGAACGTTTGCACTGTTCGCGAGCCGAGCACCAGGTCGACGTCTTCGGTGAACGGCAGCAGCTTCAAGATGTCGCGCGGGTCGAACGTCGCGTCGGGCTCGCACACGCACACCAGATCGGAGAGGGCAGTCTCGCTGAAGCCCCGTCGGATTGCGGCGCCGTAGCCCTGCGTGGGTTCGAACACTTCGCGCGCGAACGTTCTAGCCACTGCTGGCGACGTATCGGGGTGCGCATTGTTGTTGACGACGAGGATGTCGTCGACGATGCCCAATTCGTGGAAGGCGTTGATGCACTCCGCGATGCTGTCCGCCTCGTTATAGGTGGGCAGGATCACTGCCAACCTCTTTCCGTTCCACACAGTGCCGCCTCCTGCCGTACGTTACGTGCCCACTGCAAGCGGAACGTAGAGAATGATGCCACCGAGATCTTCGCGGCGGTACGAATCGATCGGCAAGTAGAACAAATCTGGGTCGAGCTCGTCGGGCGTAAACACGAACGCAACTTCCTCCGCGGGAGCGTTTTGCACGAGACGCTGCGATTCGGGAAATCGAATCGGATATGCGCCAGCAACGGCCGTGCGGATCGACTGATCGCTGCGGTACTCGAGGGGTAGGACCAGCCAGTAGTTGCCGGCCACGCTGTCGATCCCGAGTTCGTGCAAACGGCTGATCGTCCGGTCCTGCCACTCACCCGGTTGCGCGCTTTCGAGTGCGTGCTGGCGATCCAAGAATGCCACCGAGGTGAGCCCGATCCAGATTGCCAGCGCGACGCCCAGGATTGCCACCGCTCGGCCCACGCTCCAGTTGCGCAGCGCCCTTGATGCTGCCGCGCCTAGCGCGATCGCGATCAGCGGAAACGGGATGATGCCGTACCTGCCATCGGCGACGTATGCCAAGTTCGGTAAGAGAGCCATCAACGGCAAGCAGCAGATCAGACCCACGGGGACTATCCAGCGGCTCGGTCGACCAGTGCGCAGCAGTTCGACGCACCCGACAACTACTGCCGCGGCGATGAGCGCGTAGAGGAGCAGACCGATCGGCCGGCCCAAGACCCAGCGGCCATCGAACGTGCGCAGCCCGAGAGCGCGCGGTAACAGTCGCGCGACGAAACCGCTGAGTCGATCCAGAGACCCGTCGATTTGGTAGCCCTGCGCTTTTAGCGACGGCCAGCTATTGACTGCGTTCCAAGCCAGGAACGCAAGGTTTGCGACGATCGCGCCACCAACCGCAGGGAGCCACCACCGCCGCCAGTCGCGACGATGGACGACTGCCGCAACCGCGATTACGGGACCGACGACAGTCACCAACATCGGGTGGATGTAGAACGCGAGACCGGCGAGGAATCCGGCGAGCGCTGCAGCGCGTGGTGCAGGTGTTTGCTGGTCGACAACGACCGCCGTTGCCCACACCGTGCCAGCGACGACGGCGAGGCCGATCGCGTAGCACATATAGGCGCGGGTGCTTAGGACGAGCAGCGCACCGGGTGCGAGCCACACGAACGCACCGGCCGCCGCTGCCGCTCGCCGGTTCAGAAGCTGGCGCGTCGCGCCGTACGTTGTGGCAGCAGCGACAGCCCACATACCCACGAACAACCACTTGAGAATGGCGACGCTGCCGCCGGCAAAAGTGAGCACAGGGCTGAACAGATATGCCTCGATGGTGGCGGAGTAGACGCTGCCGTCGATCACTACCGGCAGGCGGCCGTCGCGTATCACGCCGATCGACTGCAAGCCCGTGTAGGCCTCGTCGCCGTTGAGGTCTCCGAACACGGATCTCATCACCAGCCACCGCAGCACTAACCCGGCGACCAGCACTCCGAGCGCGAGTGCACCGGTCTTCGTCGTCGCGGCAGTCGGACGCGACAATGTCGTCATACGACTGCGGGGTTCGACGCTTCCGCGTCGATGCCCAACTGCTCCATTGCAGCGTGCAATTCGGCTGGTCCTGACAATCCCTGCGATGCGAGTGCGTCGAGCACGGCGAGCACCACGTGACCGGTATCGACCTCGAAGAAGTGGCGCAGCGCTTCTCGTGTATCGCTGCGGCCCATACCGTCGGTTCCGAGTGGCACGAATGTGCGCCCGGGAAGGAAGCGTGCGATTTGCTCGGGGACGATCTTCATGAAGTCGGTGACTGCGACGATTGGCCCTTTCGACTCAGCGAGCAGTTCGGTCACGAGCGGGACGCGCGTCGGATGGCTGGGGTGCAGCCGATTCCACCGCTCCGCGGCCAGTGCGTCTTCGCGCAGCGCCTTGTACGACGTCGCCGACCAAAGTTCGACACCGATACCGAGCTTGGAAAGCTCGTCGGCCGCCGCATGTGCGGCGCCTTGCGCGGAGCCGCTGAACAATATGGTGGCGTGGCGAATTGTGTCGGCAGGAGCAGCCTTCCAGCGATAGAGGCCGCGCACGATGTGCGCCGGGTCGAGGTCGGCGGGCATGGCCGGCATGAGATAGTTCTCGTTGTACAGCGTGAGGTAATAGAAGACGTCGCGATCGAAGCCGGCGGTGCGCTCGTCGTCGGTGCCGTACATGCGGGTGATGCCGGCCTGAATGATCGCCGCGACTTCGAACGCGAAAGCCGGGTCGTAGGCCTGGCACGGCGGCACTGTGCTGGCCAACACCAGCGAGTGACCGTCTTGATGTTGCAGACCTTCGCCCGACAACGTCGTGCGGCCGGCCGTGGCGCCGAGCAGAAACCCGCGCACGCGTGCATCGGCTGCTTGCCAGATCAGGTCGCCGACGCGCTGGAAGCCGAACATCGAATAGAACGTGTAGAAGGGAAGTGTCGGAATGCCACGGGTGGCGTACGCCGTGCCAGCGGCGATGAAGCTTGCCAGCGAGCCGGCCTCGGTGATGCCCTCTTCGAGGATTTGCCCCTGCGCGCTCTCGCTGTAGCTCAACAGCATGTCGTGATCGACCGGCTCGTACTTCTGCCCTTGCGATGCGTAGATCTTCAGTTCGGGGAACAGCGAGTCCATACCGAACGTGCGGCCCTCATCGGGAATGATCGGCACGACGTATTGCCCGATGTTCTCGTCCCGCGCCAGGTTGCGCAGTAGGCGAGTGAAGCCCATCGTTGTGCTGACTGCTTGGTTCGCCGAACCTTTGCGCAACTCTTCGAACGTTTTGTCGAGCGGTAGACCGACAACTTTGCGCGGCCGCACGATGCGTTTGGGGATGCTGCCACCGAGTGCGCGGCGACGCTCCATCATGTACTGGAACTCGACGCTGTCGCGCGATGGGCGGAAGTACGGGAGCTTGTCGTCAGCAAAGGCCGAGTCGGGGATCTCGTCGTGCAGATGCAGGCGATCGCGCAGCTTCATCAGTTGCGTCTCGTTCATCTTCTTGATCTGGTGCGTCGAGTTGCGGCCCTCGATCTCGGGGCCAAGCGTCCATCCCTTGATCGTCTTGCACAACAGCACCGTCGGTGCGCCGGAGCCCAGGTTCTCAACGGCCGCCTTGTACGCGGCGTAGAGCTTGCGGTAGTCGTGGCCGCCACGGGGCAGGTTGACCAGATCTTCGTCGCTGAGGTGCGCGACCAGTTGGCGCAGGCGCGGGTCGGGGCCGAAGAAGTCGTCGCGGATGTACGCACCGTTCTCGACGCTGTAGCGCTGGAACTGTCCGTCGACTGTCGTGTTGAGCTGGTTGAGCAGGACGCCCTCTTTGTCGTTAGCGAGCAGCTCGTCCCACTTGCTTCCAAGGATGACCTTGATGCAGTTCCAGCCGGCGCCGCGAAAGACAGCTTCCAGTTCTTGGATGATCTTGCCGTTGCCACGCACCGGGCCATCGAGCCGCTGCAAGTTGCAGTTGACGACGAACACAAGGTTGTCGAGTTTCTCGCGACTGGCCAGCGTGATGGCGCCGAGCGTTTCCGGTTCGTCGCACTCACCGTCGCCGAGGAATGCCCACACGCGACTGCCGGTCGTGTCGTCGAGTTGGCGGTTGAGCAGATAGCGGTTGAAGCGGGCCTGGTACAGCGCGCAGATCGGACCGAGACCCATGCTGACGGTCGGGAACTCCCAGAAGTCGGGCATCAGGCGCGGATGCGGATAGCTGCTCAGTCCAGCACCACCGCGACCGATCTCGCGGCGGAACTGTTCGAGATCGGGTTCGTTGAGGCGACGTTCGAGGAAGGCGCGTGCGTAGATGCCGGGAGTCGCGTGGCCTTGGAAGTAGATGTGGTCGCCGGCGTTGCCGTCGTCCTTGCCGCGGAAGAAGTGGTTGAACCCAATCTCGTACAGGCTCGCCGAACTCGCGTACGTGCTGAGGTGCCCGCCGATTCCTTCGGCGTGCTTGTTGGCGCGCACCACCATCATCGCTGCGTTCCAACGCACGAACGCGCGGATGCGGCGTTCGATGTACTCGTCGCCGGGGAACCACGGCTCGGCTTCGTGCGGAATGGTGTTGACGTACGGTGTGCTGACGGTTGCTGGGAAACTCACCTGCGCGGAGTGTGCGTGCTCGAGCAACTTGCCGAGCAGGAATCGGGCCCGAGTTTTGCCGCGAACATCGATGACGGCCTGGAGGCTTTCCATCCACTCCTCGGTCTCGCCAGGGTCGCTGTCGGGGAGTTGGTTGACGTAACCGTCGAATATCACGGGTGGCAGTCTGCCACCGCCATCGACCACCGCCTACGCTGCCCTCGCAATGGC
>JANWKM010000051.1 GCA_025451395.1 Ilumatobacteraceae bacterium | reverse complement strand
CGTAAACCACCGATGTCGATGAAGCTCATGTTGCGCTTCTGGAACGCCGACTCGTCGGTCGACCAATCGGTGCGCCGGATTCCGACGCCGGGTACGCGCGTGTAGCTGTCGGGGACACACTCGATCATTGCCGTCCGCAGCTTCTCGACATTTGCGCTGACCGCGTCGAAATCGATCGTGGCAGCCATTGAGCCGAAACCACTCTCATCGAGCAGCGCGCGCAAGTTGTCGCGCAGTTGTGTGATCCACCAGGCGAGTGGCTCGCCGAGTTTCGCGCGGTCGAACGCATACCAGCCGCCGATCGGTGCGTGGTAGTGCGGATCGTCGACGTAGTCCTGGAACCGGATCAGTTCGACCGACCCTTTGCCAAGGTCGCCGAAGAGTGCGAGGTTGGCGCCGTAGTCGTTGGAAGACACGACGAAGCGCAGACCGCCGAATTCGAAGACCTCGTCTCGTCGACGAACTTCCATCGGTTCGGAGGGCTTGAAATCGGTCACGTCGTAGCCCCCGCTGCGATCGCATCGTGCAGCTCACGGACCAACTGTCGTTTAGTGCGCGTGCCGTGCAATCGCGACACGACTTGACCGTTGACGAAGAACAGCAATGTCGGAAGGGTCTGCACCGCGTAGCTGTCACCGAGCTGCGGGTGCTCGGCGACATCGACCGTCATGATGCGCAGGACCGGTTGCTGCTCCTCGGCAAGCTCGGCAAGCACTGGTTCGAGCGCATGACATGGCTCGCACCACGCGGCATGGAAGTCAACAAGCAACACGCCGGATGCCGCGAGCGCGGCGGCCAGCGCCGCACTGTCCGCAACGGCGACAAGCGTTGTCATCCGTGTACTCCGTCTGGCAGCTGGAGACCGACGAAATCGTCCGCTGACAACGGTAGATCGGGAGTGACCCCGAGGATTTCGAGCGCCATCATCAGCTGCCTGGTGTGTTGCGCCGTGTGCCAAACCTCGCGTTCGAACACCTCATGCAACGTCCGGTGCCCCCACCAAGGAGTGTCAATGACTCGATCCAATGGATCGTCGCAGCCGTCGCGCTCCCACCATGCTTGAAACAGGACAAGCGTTTCGTCAGCTCGTCGCAGCAGATCGCTGGCGTCGCGAACGTCGTTGGGCAGCTTGGTGAACTGACGATCGTGGAAGTCCTCGTGGTATGCGGCCAAGAAACCCCGGATCACCGAGACCGTTTGATTGGCGACATCGAGCATCGGCCGATCGCGGCCCGGCAACGAGAGCTCCAGGCCATGCGGTGGCATCTGGGCGATGTAGCGCCGTGCAGCCGCGAGAAATCGTTCGTAGCGTTCGCGCAGCGCATCGGGGCTCAGCATCTCCGGCCGGTCGTATGGAATTCCAAGCAGCTTCGCCACCGAGTCGAGTCCGGCACCGCTGACGCAGTCGTCGCCGACGCACACCGCGGGCGTGTACAAACCCGCGGCTGTGAGCTTTGCGGTTCGTTCGGGGTGGTCGATCACGTTGATCTCTTCGAACGGCAGGCCCGCCCGCTCGACGAACTCCTTCATGCGCAGGCACGACGAACAACCTGGCAGCCAGTACAACTCGATGACGCGGTTCAAGTCAGGCACAGTACCGGCCCTTGATCGCCGCCGTCAGCAGGGGGATGACCGCTGTCCAGTCACCGACTATTCCAATGTCGCTGGCGTTAAAGACGGGTGCCTTCTCGTCGCTATTGATCGCCAGCACTGTTTCGGCCGCACGCGCGCCGACCATATGGTTGAACTTTCCCGAGACTCCGATCGCGACATACAAACTCGGTGCGATGCTGCGACCCGTGATGCCGACCTGGCGAGCGCGTGGCATCCAGTCGCTGTCGGTCACCTTGCGAGTGGCCGCCAGCGTGCCGCCGATTGCTGCAACAAAGTCGGCGAGCTCGTCGTAACGGCGATGGTCGACTCCGGCACCGACACCGACGACCACTCGAGCTGTTGCGAGAATCTCGACGTCGTCGTCTCGACCCGAGTTCAGTTCTTGGACGAGCTGACGGGAGTTCGTCGCCAACGTTTCAATCCCCGGCAGGGTCTTCGCTACGCGCGGCTCGAGCAAGGCCAATACACCGGGCCTCACTGTCGCGAGTTGTATCGAACTGGTCGCGGTAATCGCCGCGACCAGTTGTCCGCCGAACGCAGGCTTCCAGCCGATCAGGCGGTCGTCAGCCTCGTCGAGTCCGATTGCATCGCCGGTCAGGCCGGCACCCAGGCGTGCGGCCAGTCGGCCCGCAACTTCGCGACCCCACATCGTGCTCGGCAGCAGCACTGCCCACGGCTGATTGCTGAGACACCAGGTGCTCACGCTGGTCGCCACGTCCTGAGCACCGACACTCGGGTCGATGAGCACGACGTGGTCCGCACCCCAACCAGCGAGGATGGCGAGGTCGGCGGCGATCGTTGGGACGATTGCCGTGACACAACGACTCCCACTGGAAGCGAGCGCGGCCGCGGCACCGAGCAACTCTCGCCCGACGCGCTCGCGACCGCGTTCGAAGACAACGGCGATACCCGGCCGCGCCGGCTCGTTCGCGCTGGACACCACGATGGGCGAGGGCGCAGTCGCTTGCCGTTGGCCGCGTAGCGCGCCGAGGGCGCACAGCAGCTCAGCGGTCTGGCTGGCTTGTTCGGCAAGCGACCCCGCCAGTACCCGTCCTTGGCGCTTGTGCTCGTGCACACGAATCTCGCCGACACGCGTCGGACTGCCGGCGTGACCCCATGGGCCGACACCCAGATCCGTCGCGCTGACTCGTCGAATGCGATCGGCTGGTACCGCGGCGCGCCCTGGCGGGTCGACCTTGCACGGTTCGCACAGCCGCTCGGCGCACGACACGACGGCAGGCAGCGGCACAGAAACGTTGACCCATCCGTCGTCGTGTTCCAAGCGTGCGCTGATCACGTCGTCGGCGATCTCCATGACTCGCGCTCCTCCGATGAACGCGATATCCAAGAACTCGGCGATCTGGGGTCCCACCTGTCCCGTGTCGGCGTCAACCGAATTGCGCCCGGTCAGGACAACGTCGAACGGGCCCTCGCGGCGAAGCGCCGCCGCCAGCGCTCGAGCGGTGGCCAGGGTGTCGGAGCCAGCAAATGTGGGGTCTGTCAGCAATACGCCGTCGTGAGCGCCCCACGCGATCGCCTCTCGTAACACGTCTTCGGCCGAGGGCGGACCAAGCGTGAACACGGTGCAATGTCCGCCGGTCGCCTTGGCCAGCGTCACGCCCATCGACACCGCCCGCCGGCAATAGGGATTCATCTCCAGCTCGAGTCCGCCGCGAACGAGTCGCCGATCGGTGCCCAACTTCATTTCCTCGAACCGAGGGACCTGCTTGACCAGCGCCGCTATGCGTAACGCTGTTGTCGATCCGCTCATCGGACCACCACAGTGGAACGATCGTTTCGCATGACGGCGATGGTAGTCCGTGCGATTGGATCCGGATTCGTTAGGTCCATGAAATAGTAAGGTACTCTAACGAGATGGCAAAGAGCACACCAACGGGCGTGGCCGAGCAAATAACTGCCGACGCCACCCGGGGTGTGGTGCGACTGTCGCGTCAGGTCGAGTTGACGCTGGGCGAGTTTCAGCTTTCCGTCTCGCAGTTCAGGTTGCTCGACCGCCTGTCCGGCGGCAGTGCTGCTGGCCGCAACCTTGCCGAGTGGCTGGCAGTCAAGCCGCCGAGTATCACGGCCCTTGTTGACGGCCTGGTGGCGCGTGGCCTAGTCGATCGCACCTCGGACACAAGTGATCGCCGACGCGTGACTCACGAATTGACACCCGATGGACGGTCGCTGCACGCGACGGTAACCTCCGCGCTCGCAGCACGCCTGCAGCAACTCCTTGCGTTTGTCGGCGATGAGGCGCGTGCAGCCGAAATGATCGCTGCGCTCGTTGATTGGAACCGCGTCATCGACCAGGCGCGTGACGCGAAGCGAGCGATTCTTGACGCGGCGCGGCCATCGTGACCACCATTTTCGAACCCGTCGCGGAACAAGAGGAGTTCGCCGAGGCGCGCGGGCATCTGCACGGGCGAAAAGATGCCTCGTGGCTACGGCGAATGATGCCGGTTGTGATGAGTCATCGGGCGATGTTCTTCACGGCGGTGATCGGGTCGTTCGTCGCGCTCGTCGTGCAGGTTCAGATTCCGTATGTCATCGGTCGCGCGATCGACCGGTCGCTGGTGGCGAAGGTGACACCGCTCGGTGGTTACATCGTGATCATCGCGGCACTGGGCGCCGGCCGTTGGATTCTCAACCTCACGTCGCGAACCTTGTTGTTGAAGACTGCCTACCGCATCGAATACGACCTACGAACGATCATCTACCAACATCTCACTCGGTTGTCATTCTCGTTCTTCGATCGCGTGCAGTCAGGCGAGCTGATGGCGAGGTCCAACTCCGACGTGCGTTCGGTGCAGATGTTCCTCGCGACCGCACCGGTGATCTTGGCGCAGTGCGCAGTCGCAGTCGTCGTGTTCGTGCAGATGCTGTTCGTCAGCCCAGCGCTTGCACTTGTGGCGATGTCAACGATGCCGTTGATCGCAGTATTTGGTGTGCAGGTGCGCAAGCGGCTGTTCCCCATCTCGTGGCTTGAGCAGTCGCTGCTTGCCCAGGTGGCGACCGCCGCCGACGAGAACATCAACGGAATTCGAGTGGTGAAAGGGTTTGCCGCCGAGGGCCAGCAGGTTCGTCGGATGTATTCAGTCGCCCGTCGTGCGCGCTGGGTCGTGGTGCAAGACGCCAACATTCGAGCGCGGTGGTCGCCCTTTCTCGAGAATCTGCCACGGCTGGCTCAAGCGCTGTTGTTGCTCGTCGGTGGATGGATGGCCTATGACGGGTCTGTATCTGTGGGAACGCTGGTTACCTTCAACGCGTACATCCTGATGCTGCAACCGCCGTTTCGGCAATTAGGCCTGCTGTTGATGATCGGACAGCGTGCCAAGGCGTCCGCGCAGCGAATCTTCGCCATCGTTGACACCGAGCCCGAGATCCGCGATCGACCGGGATCCATCGATCTCATTGACTGCCGTGGCGAGTTGGAGTTCGACAATGTCACATTCGGATATCGCCGCGACACGAACGTGCTCGAAGGATTCAGCTTGCACCTCCGGCCTGGCGAAACCATCGCGCTCGTTGGACGGAGCGGATCCGGCAAGTCCACTGTGGGTCGCCTGCTGGCTCGCTTTTACGACGTCGACGAAGGAACGGTTCGTGTCGACGGGGTCGACGTTCGACGAGTAACCGTCGCCTCGTTGCGCCACCACGTGGGTCTCGTGCTCGACGAACCGTTCCTGTTTTCAATGTCGATTCGCGACAACATCGCGTTCGGTCGTCCCGATGCATCGCTCGCGGACGTGATCGCTGCCGCGACTGCGGCGGAGGCTGACGGTTTCGTACGCGAGCTGGAACACGGATACGACACGATTGTGGGCGAGCGCGGCTACACGCTGTCCGGCGGGCAACGGCAAAGAATTGCGATCGCCCGCACGCTGTTGGTGGATCCACCGATACTGGTGCTCGATGACGCGACATCTGCCATTGATGCACACATCGAACAGCTCATTCATGGCGCACTGAAGGAGGCCATGAAGAATCGCACGACGATCATCATCGGCCACCGCGTATCGACCATCCGATTGGCCGACCGGGTCGCGGTGCTCGACGGTGGCCGGATTGTCGCCACCGGAACGCACACCGAGTTGCTCGCGACGGAACCGTTGTACGGCGAGATTCTGGCCGCCGTGCTCGCAGAGGGCCCCCTCGGCGAGAACGACATTGAGGACGCGCCATGATCGGCGGCGCGTCCTCCGGCGGCGGCGTGTGGGGCCCAGCGGGGCTCGGCGGCGGTTCGATGAGCGGCGGCGGCAGTGTGAAGGCGACCGCCGACGGCAAAGGGTTTGCAGAAGTGCCGGCCGAGCTGCACGACGGGGTTGCCAAGATTCTTGCGCTGGAGCCGGAGTGGGAGGAACCAGAGCTGAAGTTCTCGCACCAGCCGGCGGACCGACGGCCATTGACCGTCACACGCATGCTGAGCATGCGCAGGTTGGCGATTATCGGGATGCTGCTCGTGCTGGTGGTGGAAACTGCGTCGCTTCAGGCCGGGCCGTACCTCATCCAGGTCGGGCTCGACCGTGGCGTGCTCGGACATGATCGCAGCGTCCTGATCACCGCCGGCGTCGCTTCGTTCGTGGCGGTGATCGTGACCGTGCTGGTCAGTGCTCTTCGAGGCGCGTGGACCGGACGCATCGCTGCGCGCGCCATGTTCCGGCTGCGACTGCGTGTGTTCGCCCACCTGCAGCGTCTGTCGATGGACTACTACACCAACGAAAAAGCAGGGGTCATCCTCACTCGCATGATGAGCGACATCCAGGCGCTGCAGACGCTGTTGCAAGACGGCTACGCCCAGTTCTTCATGCAATTCCTGACCTTGCTCGTAGTTGGTGGCGTGCTAGTGCACTACAACGTCGAGCTCGCGTTGATCACACTCGTGTTGGTCGTGCCGGCGCTCGTCGCATTGTCGGCGTGGTTCCGCAGCGCTTCCGATCGGGGCTATCTGAGCGTACGCAACGCGGTCGCTGCCGTCTTGGGCGATTTATCGGAAACGTTGCAGGGCATTCGTGTGGTAGCCGCGTACAACCGCCAGAAACAGAACGTCATTCACCACCGCAATGTGGTGGGCGAGTACCGACAGGCGAATGACTACACCGCCCGTATTGCGGGCATCTACGCCCCGACCACGGAGTTCATCGGGCTGGTCGGTCAGGTTCTGATTCTGCTGATCGGCGGCGCGATGGTGCGCCGAGGCGACCTGAGCGTTGGTGTTCTGACCGCCTTCGTCTTGTACATCGGCGCGTTCTTCCAGCCAGTGCAGCAGCTGGTGCAGACCTACAACATGTACCAGGGCGGTAAAGCGGCCATGGTGAAGCTTCGTGAATTGCTCGACACCGATCCAACTGTGGGGGAGGGTGTCGATGCATACGACCTTCCGCAGGTCGCCGGCGAGATTGTCTTCGAAGACGTCACGTTCGGTTACGACCCGTCGCGGCCAGTTCTCCATCACGTCGACTTGCGTTTACGCGCCGGCGAAACAGTGGCCTTTGTCGGCCCGACAGGTGCCGGCAAGTCGACGATCGCCAAGTTGGTTCCTCGCTTCTATGACCCGACACAGGGTCGGGTGCTGATCGATGGCCACGATCTTCGCGATGTGCGCTTGAAGTCACTGCGCCGCCAACTGGGTGTCGTACCACAAGAACCCTTCCTGTTTGCCGGAAGTATTCGCGACAACGTCAAGTTTGCGAGACCAACCGCTGGAGATGACGAAGTGCAGGAAGCGATTGATCTCGTTGGCTTGCGCGAACTCGTCGATTCTCTGCCAGATGGACTCGACACAGCGGTGCACGAGCGTGGTGTGTCGCTGTCGGCGGGCGAGCGGCAGCTGATCGCTCTGGCTCGCACATTCGTCGCTCGACCACGCGTACTCGTTCTTGATGAGGCGACCTCCAATCTGGACCTGATGTCGGAACGCAAAGTAGAAGCCGCGCTCGACCGCATTCTTGAAGGACGCACAGCGATTATCGTTGCCCATCGGCTAACAACTGCGATGCGCGCCGACCGCGTCATCGTGATCGACGAGGGTCGGGTCGTCGAGGACGGTACGCACGCCGATCTCCTGCAGGCCAATGGACCCTATGCGACAATGTTCAAGATATGGGCCGAGCACTCGCTCGACAATTCCGCATACCGCGACTGAATCAGTCGCGGGTTGTTTCGAACGTCCCGTCGGCGAGAGTAGGGATGGTGTAGGTGCCGGAAAATGTGCCATCAGCGAAGTCGCCTTCGACGATCATCGTCTTTCCGCCGAGATTGGGCACGGCGGGCGCAGTGAAGATGAGGTGGCCCGCGCTGTACTCGATCGTGAAGTCACCGAACAACGGGTCGGTGCCGGCGAAGGGGCCTTCGCCATTGAGATCGATGTTCGAGATGAGAGGCGCGGGGTCCGGGGCTCCGAACGCCGTGCCGCCGATATCCAGCGAAATCGTTAGAACGGCAGTCGTAGCATCGACACCGACGAGTGCCGAAATGGTTCCGGTCGAACCGAAGGTCGTGTTGGTCCAGGTACCGGTGTAGGCGCCAGAGATTTCTTGCGCCGTCGCCACGCGCGCAGCGAGCGGATCCGCAACGGTGTCGACGGTGGTGGCGGCTGTTGTGTTCGCCGTCGTGTTCTCGCTAGCGGTATCTGCAGTGGTGTTATCGGACTTCTTGTCGTCGCCGCAGCTGGCCAGCACCAGCGCCACAACAGGAATGAGCAGAGCTCGGAACTTCATCTTTATCCCCCCGGGTGTGTTGGAAACTGGCACAGATTACGCCTGCAGTAACTACGCGGACAATAGTTCTTGTCTTTTCGACCAGAACCATGTACAGTAAGAGTCATGACGACTAAATCTGACGGTGCCGGCGCCCCGATCGGCTACGACCCGTCGCAGTTTCCCGCGTTCGCGGTGACGGTCGACATCGTGATCCTGACGATGTCCGACGGAGCGCTGCACATGTTGCTCGTGCGGCGCGGCGAAGCGCCGTTCAAGGGAATGTGGGCGATCCCCGGCGGTTTCAAGCGTCCGAACGAGACCCTGCACGAAGCCGCCCGGCGGGAGTTGGCGGAGGAGACCGGCGTCGACGTTCCGACACTGCTGACGCAGTTCGGCGCCTACGGCGATCCTGGTCGCGACCCGCGCATAAACGTCGTCACGGTCGCATACCTCGCCGTCCTGCGCGACGTGGGAACGATCGTCGCCGGTACCGATGCGGCCGACGCGCTGTTGGTGCCGGTTGGCGACGTGCGCAGCGAGAAACTCGACTTGGCGTTCGACCACTTGCAGATCGTGCGCGACGCCGTCGATCGCGCACGCGTCGAACTCGAAGTCACTGGCATCGCGACAGCGTTCGTCGGACCGACGTTCACGCTGGCGGAACTGCGTGCGGTCTATGAGGCCACATGGGGTGTCGAGTTGGACGCCGCGAACTTCCGGCGCAGTGTCGTCGCCGAAGACGGATGGGTGATCCCGACCGGAAGGCGAACGCAACCCGGCCCAGCTGGTGGACGACCCGCCGAGCTCTACCGCGCTGGGCGCGCCTGGAAGCACGGTGGCCCAATTCATCGATTGCCGCGAACGACAGAGAGGAACTAGACCATGCGAGCAGTTGTTCACGACAGATACGGA
The DNA here is from genome assembly GCA_025451395.1 of Ilumatobacteraceae bacterium. GTDB lineage: Bacteria > Actinomycetota > Acidimicrobiia > Acidimicrobiales > Ilumatobacteraceae > UBA668. The sequence continues at coordinate 1,212 of JANWKM010000051.1, read as the reverse complement.
TCGCCCGATGTCCTTCGGCTCGAAGATGTCGAGCAGCCGGTCCCGAAGGACGATGAGGTTCTCGTCAAGGTCCACGCGACCACTGTGAACCGATCTGATTGCGGTTGGCGCAGTGGCGTGCCGTTCTTCACCCGCTTCTTCACCGGCATTCCCCGGCCGAAGCACAAGATCCTCGGTAGCGAGTTCGCCGGCGAAGTTGCGGCCGTCGGTTCATCGGTCAGCAAGTTCGCCGTTGGCGATCACGTCTTCGGTGCCTGCGGTTTCGGCACCCACGCCGAGTACGTCTGTATGCGCGAGAGTCGCCTGATCGCGCACAAGCCAAAGGGCATGTCGTTCCAAGAAGCGGCTTCGGTGAGCGACGGCGCGATCATCGCCCGCAGATGTCTACAGGCCGCCGACCTTGGCCAAGGTCGCAGCATTGTCATCTACGGAGCTTCTGGGTCGATCGGCACTGCTGCAGTTCAGTTGGCTCGGCAAACCGGTGCACAGATTACGGCCGTGTGTAACACCAAGAATCTCGAGCTCGTCAAATCACTCGGCGCCGACGAAGTCATCGACTACACGAAACAGGATTTCAGGAAAAACGGTCAACAGTACGACGTTGTTTTCGACGCGGTCGGCAAGAACTCGTTTCGGCGTTGCAGGCGTTCGATCGCACCTGGGGGCACCTACATCGAGACCGATCTCGGGTTCATGTGGCACGTTCCAGCCCTGGCGCTGTTCACAAGACTGACCCGACTATTCGGAGGTCGGCGAGTGACATTGCCGTTTCCGAAGTACAGCGAGGACGAGATCGACGTCCTCAAGGAACTGATCGAAGCTGGAAAGTACCGAGCGGTGATCGATAGAGCATTCCCGCTCGAGCAAATCGTCGAAGCAACCAAGTATGTCGAAACCGGCCAGAAGACCGGAAACCTTGTCATCACCATCACACAAGAGGGGAAGCAGCAATGAAAGCCATCGTGCGTACAAAGTTCGGGTCACCCGATGTTCTGTCGCTAGAGGAGATCGAGCAGCCACCACTCACCGACGACGGGCTGCTGGTGCGCGTGCGCGCAACGTCGGTCAATCCTGCGGATTGGTACTCGGTCGCCGGTCAGCCACTGATCGCCCGCCCGACGATGGGCATCTTCAAGCCGAGAATGAAAACTGTCGGTGTCGACTTCGCCGGCACAGTCGAAGCCATTGGCAAGGACGTCACCGAGTTCACGG
>JANWKM010000050.1 GCA_025451395.1 Ilumatobacteraceae bacterium | reverse complement strand
GGCGTGGACGGACAGCGCGGTCGAGTTGGCGCCGACGACGATGCCGACCGGTGGACCAGCGCGAACCTTCGTGTTCCCGACGCTGCCACCCACGACTAACCTCCGCCTGCCGCCGATGTTGGCCGATTCGCTGCCGGACGATTTCGGCAATGCGCTGACGACTGCCTATCTCGCGAACCAGGGCGTGCGCGCCGCCGACATCACCGCGCTCGACCGATTGGCGTATCTCGGAACGCGTGGCGTCGGCGCGCTCGAATTTCACCCGACCCGCGGCCCGCGCACACGCAAGGCGTCTGCGATCGAACTTGGCGAGCTGGTCGTCGCCGCGCGCAGCTCCATCTCCGGGCATACCACGACCGAGCGCGGGCTGACGGAAGCGCTCTCCCACTTGATCGCGGTCGGCACATCGGCTGGCGGGGCGCGGGCTAAAGCGGTCGTCGCACTCAATCCCGAAACGGGCGAACTGCGTTCCGGGCAACTGCCCGCCGACCCGGGCTTTGAGCAGTGGCTGTTGAAGCTCGATGGCGTCGGTGCCGACTTGGATCTCGGTGCCTCCGCCCACTTTGGTCGCATCGAGTACGGCTACTCGCTGATGGCGAAGGCGGCCGGCATCGAGATGATGGAATGCCGTCTGTTGCAAGAGGGCGGGCGCGCGCACTTCATGACGCGCCGCTTCGATCGACCAGCCGGCGGCGCCAAGGTGCACACGCAGACCCTTTGCGCGATGGCGCAGCTCGACTTTCGCCAGATCGGCGCACACGACTACGCCCAATTGTTCCTACTGATCGAGCAGCTCGGGCTCGGCGCCGACCAACGAGCGGAAGCGTTCCGCCGGATGGTGTTCAACGTCGCCGCCGCTAACTGCGACGATCACACCAAGAACTTCTCGTTCGTGCTGCCACAAGGTGGCCGATGGCAGCTTTCACCGGCTTACGACGTCACTCATGCCCACGCTCCGAACAGTCCCTGGACACGTCAGCACCTGATGGCCGTCAACGGCCGCGCAACTGGTATCACGCGCGCCGATGTGCGCGAGGTTGGCGATCGCTTCCGCATTCCCGCTGCGAATGACATCGTCGAACAAGTACTCGGCGCGGTCGCCGATTGGCAAACGTTCGCCAACGAAGCGGAAGTGCCAGCGAAGACGAGCGAGCACGTCGCCCGCGACATCGACGTGTGGTCGGCACCGCTGCGGTAGCGCGTTCAGCCGCCGAGCACGGTGCGTGTGTACTCGACGATCGCCGCGATCTCGTCCGCGGAGAGGCGGGTTCCGAACGCGGGCATGCCGCCGCGACCGTTGGTGACCACGGCGATCTGATCGGCGGGGTCGGGGAACTTGGCCACGACTTTGCCCGCTAGCCGCGGGCCGATGCCACCGGAACCGTCGCCGCCGTGACAGCCGGCGCATTTGTTGCCATACAGCTCGCCGCCGTCGATGCCGCCAGCGGCTGCGACCACTGCGGCTGGTGTTCCAGGCGGCTTGGTCGGACTGTTGAGGAACAGCATGCCGACGAACACGGCCACCGCCAGCAACACAGCCATCTCGAACCCGCTAACAAATCGACGCAGCATGCGCTACACCACCCAGCCAAATTGGCGGAAGAACCACAGCGAACTGGTCAACCAAATCGCGATCAGCGTGGTGAACAGCACACCGCCGACGATGGGGAGTGCCCACGACGGCATTTTCTTCGATCGGACAACAAGCACCTTGGTAAAGAACGCGCCGTAGAAAACGCATCCGAAGATCGAATGCCAGAAACGTCGGCCGCTCCCACCGTCGGGGTTGAAGCCGAGCGACCAGAGGCAGTGGTAGGCGACGGGCAGCGATAGCAGTAATGCCAGAGAGCCGAAGAAGCGATGCACCGACCCGACCCATTCCGGCGGGTCGCCCAAAGGCAGCTTCCCGTACATCCATAGTGCACCAAAGAGTTGCCCGATCACCAGCACGAGAATGGCCGTTGTCACCCACGCTTTGAAGTGGAGAGTCGTCGAGAAGAACAGTTTGATGGTCGTCTCCGAGGCTGGGTCGTGCATTCGCCCGTACACCCCTGCCAGCACCGCCACAAGCGCGCCGGCCAGCACGGCACCCACGAACATCATGTTGGTTTCACGCTGCGGTGTCACCACATTTGCGTCGCTCATTCGCTTCCCCCCAAGAAGTCGTGCATCAAGTATCGCACAACTTATTCTGCCCGAACGTGTTTGAGATGGCCGCACCCCGGGTAGCACGCCACCATGCTTACGACACTTGCTGACACAGCCATCTTCATCCCCGGAGGCATTGGCCTCCTTCTGGTCATCATCATCATCGTTCTCATACTCCGCTGAAGGTCGTGCTGGGGGCACGAGTTCTGTGTCACCGCACAGAGCGACACAACTTCTGTGCGGTGACGCAGAACGCGAAAAGTCAGGCGCGACGGAGGATCAGCAGCGCGATGTCGTCGTCGGGATTACGCCCAGTAGTCATCGACTCGATGATGTGTTCGTTCATTTGTTGCGGCGCCAGCTTTCGTGCTTTTTGGGCGGCTGCGACGAGACGTTGTAGACCGTCATCGAACGAGTCCACCCGCGACTCGATGAGGCCGTCGGTGAACATCACGATGGAATCGCCTTTGTTGAACGGCACCGTGACGCTTTCCGCCGGCGTCTTGCGATAGCCGAGAAGGCTGCCTCTGCCGCCATCAACGATTACCGGCGAACCGCGACTCGGTACCAGAACGATCGGTGGATGACCGGCGCTGGCGTAGCGCGCGGTGCCCGCGGCGTCGAAGAGTATGTAGGCGGCTGACGCGGCGACCGTGTCGGTACCGCGCCCGGCGAACAGGTCGACCGCGGCAAGAGCACGAAGCGGATCGGGATCATTGGCGACAGCCGTGATGAACGATGCACGAAGTTGCCCCATGGCGGCCGCCGATTGAAGGCCGTGGCCGACCGCGTCGCCGACAACGGCGACAAGTCGCCCATCGCCAGTCTCGAGGATCTGGAACCAATCACCACCAATCTCGAGGCCGGTCGCCGGCACATAGCTCGCAGCGGCTTCGATCCACTCTGGAGTACTCGGAAGTCGTGAGAGCAGACGGTGTTGCAACGTGAGTGCCACCGTTCGCTCTCGCTCATAAAGCGAGGCTCGTTCCAGCGCGCCCGCACATCGCGAGCCAAGAGTGACGAGCATCGAGAGTTCCTCCGGTGTCGGTTCGACCTGGTCGTCGTAGGTGAACGCCAGCGCGCCGACCACGCGGCTCATGATCTGCATCGGCGCTCCAGCGACGAAACGATCGCCGTCCTCGGTGGTCACCATTCTCACGACGCTCTGTCCGTCGTCGATGGCTCGTATTGCAGTGCTGAGTTCTGCCTCGCGACGAACGTGGTCGGCGAGGCCGACCTCTTCCTTGACCTTCAATGCGCCGTTGTCGACCAGGTACAGCGATCCACTGCTCGCGCCGAGGCCGCGCCCACCTTCCACCAGCGCACCACGAACAATTTCGTCGGTCGTGGAGACCGAGGCGATGAGTCCGCTGACGGTCTGCAGCGTCTCGAGCGCGGCGCGACCGCGTGCCTGCCGTTGAAACAACACGGCCGTATTGAGCGCCGCCGCCACGCGGCCGCCGATCTCCTCGACGAGTTCGAGGTCGATGTTCGAGTACGGCGGGACGTTGCTGCCGCGGATCACTTGGAGTGCGCCAAGAGTGCCGAGGGCACCGAGCAACGGAACGGTGATCACGGACGCAGGATCGACCTTGGCGAGGACGTCGGGGTCGACCGCCGCGAGGTCACGCAGGTCGATCTGGGCAATCAATTCGGGCTTTCCGCTGCGAATGACCGCCGCCACTCCCCAACGACCGTCGGGGTTGTACGGATACTGGCGTCGGAGCTCATTCAGCCAGCGGACTTTGTCGGGGTCGCGATGAGCGACGGTGATCAATGGACGAGGACGAGGACGATCGATCGACACGACGATCGCGCACCAATCAGCGAACTCGGGAATGACCGTTCTTGTCACGGTGCGAACGATCTCGCCGGTGTCAACCGAGCGCGAGAGAACCTCATTGATGCTGGCTAGGTATTCGACACGTTCGCGTTGCCTGCGTTCGAATTCCAGCAATCGGGTTCGTTCTTCGATTTCGCGGTGGCGTTCATCGACATCGACGACAAGGCCGAACGCTCCGACAACCTGATCAGTCTTCTCATCGACGACGACATCGCCGATGATCTCGACCCAATGAACGCTCCTATCGGGCCACGTGCACCGGTGGTCGAAGCGAAACGTCTGACGGCTCTCGACCGCTGCATCCACCGCCTCCTGCACCATCACTCGGTCACGCTCGTCGATGAGGCGCATGTACATGTCGAAGGTGCCGTTGAACTCACCGTCAAGCAGTCCGAACAGGGCGGCAGTGTTGGCATCCCAAACCACGTCGTCGGTCACACTGTTCAACGACCATTCACCGATGCGGCCGGTCGCGAGCGACGCCTTCAGCCGATCCACAGCGCGAAGAACAGGAACCGACGCGGCCAATTCGCGGTCACGTGCGTCGCGCGACGCGGCCAGCCACACGGCGAGCAGACTGCCGAGCACTGTCGTGGCGACCGCAACCGTGTGCCGTCGAGATCCCCAGATGTCGTCGACCCATCCGAAACCGACAGCAGCAAGAATGGCCGCCGCACCGACGTACAACGTTTGTTGCGGCGTCGCCCGTATCGACGCCACCAGCGGTGCCAACACGAACAGCGGAATAAGGACGAGTCGCGTGCTCTGAGCGATGTCAGCCGCGCCGACCCCGACAATGACCAAACACCCTGCAACGACATGCGCTCCCCGGAGTTGGTATCTCGGTAGCGCCTTCACGCGTGATCCGTATGGCGAGTAAACCACGGCGGCCGCTTGTAACGATCGGGCATGCGGTCGCTACTCCAGCGCGCAGGTGGCGCCATCACCAGCGCGCACAACTGCAGCAACACCGTGTCGTAGTTGACGCGCCAGCCGGCATAGTCGAGCCACGCCTGGTGCAGATCCTTCTTCAGCGGCACTCCGGTGGCGACCAACTCCACGCACAACAGATCGAACTCGCGTTGGGTAACTGAGATCGGATCGGTGGGCGAAGGGTTCGGGTCGTACACGATCCCAAAGAAGTCAGCGATGCGACGCAATGTGAAGAAGCCGGTGCGCAGGCACAGTTCGCGCTGCGCATTACGTGGCACATCGAGCGTCGAGGCAACGATCGCCGCAGTATCGAGCACACAGCCGGCGGCCGTCAGCCAGTTGCGTTCCGGATGTGGCGAGCGGAAGAACACCAGCGACGGTTGCGTGGTGTGGCTCTCTTCGACGTTGACGAACCATTCCTCCCACGGTTTGAAGAGGTCGGCCTCAAGGTTGCTGATCCATCCGATCCTTGCGTACCGGGTCAACAGTTCCGCTGGCGAAGGCGGCAGTCCGGCGCGTACCTCCAGCATTCCTACAAGCGCCTCGCGCCGACTGAACGCGCTGTAGATAGAAGGTAGATACGAGATCAACAACGACACGATGCCAAGACCAAGCCCCGCCTCGAGGAAGCTGAGCATCACGCGGCCAACGCCTTCGGGTCGCACGAAGCCGAGCGTCATCAGCGATGACCCGCTGGTGAAGAACGCTTCGCGCAGCGGGTCGATGCCGGTGCCCCAGAAGATCGCGGTGAAACCGAGCATTATTTGCACCACCCACACGCCGGGTAGCAGCACTAGTGAAATCGGGGCGTACAGCGCCATCACGGCGTCGCGCTTGATGAACGGCCGCTTCGGCGATGCGAACAGGTCGAACACAGCACGCAGCGTCCGAAAATGCACGTACGTCATCATCGAAACCGCGGCCCGCGGCAGAACAACTGTCCTGATCGCCGAGTAGAGCGTCGTCAAGACGACTACTACCCCGACAGCTGCGACGGCAATGCGGACGATCATGCCGCGAGTGTTTCATATGACCGCCTCGGGTCGCGCCTGTGATCAGTTAGCGATCGGGTCCAGCAGTTCGTCGAGAGCGTCGGCGATATCGGCGTTCAGTTCCTCATCTTCGACCCACTTGACCATTTCCTCGCGGAGATCCCTCGCGGCGTCGCGCTGTTTCTTTCCGTTCTTGTCGAGTACTTCGCGCAGCTTCTCAGCGAGGTCCTCGCCTCTCTCGCCGACGAGGTCAGGGTCGTCCTCCAGTTGCCGAAGGAACACCTCGATGTCGTCGGTGCGCGGGAAGCCGGGGATGATCTCGTCGAGCAGCGTGTCAATAATCCCTGACTCGGTATCGACGGTTGTCGGATCGGTAACTACAGCTTCTGTGCTACCAGTCGTCCCGGCCGTGACCGGGGTGTCGCCGCCACGCGCCGAGACCAGCACCGCCGCCACGACTATCACCAGCAGCGCGACCACCGCAATGATCGCCGGCCGCGCCTTGGATGGACCGCGCGCCGCAGCGGTCGCCGCCGTCGCGACGCGCGTCGGCGGTTCGGCAGCGACCATGGCCGGCATGATCTGCGTGTCGCCCGAGCGCACGACTTCCTCTTCCGTTTCTGCTGCCATCACCTGCGTGGCCATCGCCGACGAGTCCTCAAGCGCGGCGACCATCGCCGACGCACTCTTGAAACGGTCGGCCGGTTTCGGCGCCAGTGCTCGCGCGACAGTGGCAGCGAGTTGTTCGGATACCTCGGGGCGAAGTGATCGCACATCGGGCGCGGGTGCGGACGGCGGTGGCGTCTTCCCAGTGAGCATCTCGAACAGCAGAATCCCGGTCGCGTAAATGTCGGCGGCGAGGGTGACCTTCTTTCCTTGTGCTTGCTCGGGCGCCAGGTAGCGAGGGGTACCGACGACGGTGCCGGCGGAAGTGACCGAGTCCTCGAGGTCATCGAATCTTTTGGCGATGCCGAAGTCAGCCAGCTTCGCATCGCCGTCGGCAGCGAGCAGCACGTTGGCCGGTTTCACGTCGCGATGGACGATCCCGACCTTGTGTGCGGCTTCGAGCGCGGCGAGCACTTGGCGCGCGATGCTGGTGGCTTCGTCGACCGCGAGCGGACTTTTCTTAGCGAGCTTCTCGGCGAGCGACGGCCCGTCGACGAGTTCCATGACGATGTACAGATCGCCTTTGTCTTCACCCGCGTCGAAAACGGTGACAGCATTGCGGTGGCTGAACGATGCCGACGTCGGACCTTCCTTCAAGAATCGATCGCGTCCCGCGGGGTCGGCGGAGGCGACCAGTTTCGCGTCGAGCAGCTTGATCGCGACCTGGCGACCCAAACGTTCATCGAGCGCGGCGTGGACGCGCGACGTGCCACCCGCGCCGAGTTGTTTTCCGAGCAGATATCGATCTGCAACGCGACGAGTCACGCCCCTGACTACCCGGAAACCTCACAGAACTAACGTC
>JANWKM010000049.1 GCA_025451395.1 Ilumatobacteraceae bacterium | reverse complement strand
TCGTCCTCGGCACCGCCGGTTACCAGTACGAGCACTTCGTCGCCGGCGCGCAAGACGGTGTCGCCGCGAGGAACCACAACATGACCTTCGCGTACCACTGCAACTACGGTTGATTCGCGAGGCAGGCCGATGGCAGCGACCTCCTTGCCGATCGCCGGCGAATTCCCCGCGAGCGTCACCTCTGCTAAGCGGGCCTTGCCACCCTCGAGGTTGAGCAATCGAACGAACGAACCGACCGTCACCGCTTCCTCCACCAAACCGGTCAGCAAATGCGGTGTCGAGACCGATACGTCGACACCCCACATGTCGTTGAACATCCACTCGTTCTTCGGATTGTTGACACGCGCGACGACGCGCGGGACTGCGAACTCCTGCTTTGACAGCAGCGACACGACAAGATTGTCTTCGTCGTCACCAGTGACCGCTGCGACAACGTCGGCGTCGGCGGTACCGGCCGCTTCCAAGGTCGAGACTTCGCAGGCGTCGCCCAGGTGCCAGGTGATACCACCCTCGGCATCCTTCGGATGGTTCTTCACTACATTGACTTGGTTGTCGATGAGCGTGACCTGATGTCCAGAGTTCTGCAACTGCTCGGCCATATAGCGACCGACACTGCCGGCACCGGCGATGATGACCTTCATGTCAGCGGCCTCCTTCAGGGTGCTGCAGGAATTGATCGAGCACTTCGGACCGACCAGCCGCCACGATCACATGTATTTGGTCGTCCTCTTGCAAAAGCGCGGTGCCCGCCGGTATCGATGTTTCGCCGAAGCGATGAAGTAGGGCAACACGCCCGGACGTTGCTGCTTCGACATTGGCGACCGACGAGCCTGCTGCTTCGGCCGTGACCCGTCGCTCGACCATTGTGAACTTCGCGCTCGGATCGATCCAGTCGGGCGTTGTTCCGGCGAACAGGAGGTGGCGCAAAACCCGCTCGCTGGTCCACGCCACGGTCGCGACTGTTGCGATGCCGAGGCGTTCATAGATAGAGGCGCGGCGGGGGTCGTAGATACGCGCCACCACATGGCTGGCCCCAAAGGTTTCCTTTGCAACGCGAGCGATGAGAATGTTCGAGTTGTCGCCGCTTGTCACCGCCGCGACGGCCGACTGCTCGTTGATGCCCGACGCCGCCAACAACTCGCGATCGAAGCCGACGCCGACGGCGGTCCTTCCGGAAAAGTCGTCGCCGAGTCGACGAAATGCCTCGGCCTTGCGATCGATCACGACGACATCGTGCCCGGCGATGGCCAAGTTGCGGGCCACATCGGACCCGACACGCCCGCAACCGACGACAATGACATGCATTTCAGGTGCTCCTACTGCTCTTCAACTTCTAAGCCGTGGGTGTGAATCGGCACCGACACGACAGCGGTGTGAGGACGGTAGAGCAGCTTTGCTTTGAGGGCAAATGCGCTGCCGTTGTGCAGCCACTGGGTCTTCCACGACGTGACATTCTCGGGGATCACGACGGTGATGATGTCGTCCGGATACTGCCCATCGAGTTCATCGATGAATTGCATGACCGGCCGGGTGAGCTCGCGATACGGCGAGAAGACGGTGTGGAGTTCGATGGGTACCTCGAACTCCTTCCACTGCTTCTCGATCGCCTTGCGCTCTTCATCGTTGCTGGCGACTGTGACGGCAAGAATGCGGTCGGGGTTAAGCGAGCGCGCGTATTGCACGCCGCGCAGTACACCCTTGGTGACGCCGCCGACCAAGACGATCATCGTGTGCGTTTCGCGAGGGGCGCGGTAGCCAGGTGGAGCGACGATCGCAGCACGGCTGATTTTGTAATGCTTGCCGATCGAGCGGAACGCCAGAACCATCAGCGGAATCAGCGCTGCCGGAATCCATGCACCTTCCTTGAACTTCGACACGACTACGACGGTCGCAACTACTCCCGTGGCCAGCGAGCCGATGGCATTGATCGTCATGCCGGTTCGCCATTTGGGCTGTCGGTGCTTCAGGTGGTGGCGAACCATCCCTGCTTGGCTCAACGTGAAGCCAGTGAATACACCGAATGCGTACAACGGGATCAGTTTGGAGATGTCGCCGTTGAACACCATGATGAGAACAGCAGCGACGGCCGCTAGGAAGATGACGCCGTTGGAGAAGACCAACCGGGCACCACGGTTGAAGAACTGGCGCGGAAGAAAACCATCCTTCGCGATGATTGATGCCAGCCTTGGAAAGTCCGCGTAGGCGGTGTTCGCAGCAAGAATCAGGATCAGGAATGTGCCGATCATCAATAGCCAGAACAGCATTCCCTTGCCACCAAAGATGTGTTCCGCCATGAGGCCCAACCCGTTGCCGTCGTTCTCTCCACGAAACGGCCTCAACTTGGCCGCGAGCACGGACACCCCGAGAAAGCACGAGCCGAGGATGACGCCCATCCACACCAAGGTCGTGGCAGCGTTCTTGCTCTCTGGTTTCTTGAAGGCAGGAACACCGTTCGAAACCGCTTCCACTCCGGACAACGCAACTGCACCCGACGAGAACGCACGCAGCAACATGTACAACCCGAGACTCTTCGCGGCCTTCGAGTGTTCGATCGCTTCTTCAGAAAGCAACTTTTCGGGAATCGGGCCGATGTGCTTTACGAAGACGCGGTAGAAGCCGGTAGCGAGCAGGATCAACAACATGAGTATGTAGAAGTAGGTCGGGCCAGCAAAGGTGGCACCGCTCTCCTTGACGCCGCGCAGGTTCACCACCGTCATGATCAGCACGCACGCGAGACAGATCGGCACAGTCCAGCGAGTCTCGAAGCCGGTCGCGGTGCGGATGGCCAACACCCCACCGGCGACGCTCACCGCGACGGTGAGGATGTAATCGACCAACAGCGACGAGCCAGCCACCAACGATGGAATCGTTCCAAGATTCTCGCGACTGACAATGTACGCCCCGCCACCCGATGGATAAGCATGAATCGTCTGGCGGTAGCTCATGACCACGATCACGAGCAAGACCGCCACAACAATGGCGATCGGAACCAACTTCGTAAAGGCGACGGCGCCGATGCTGGCCTGTAAGAGCAGCACGACGAGGATTTCGTCAGTTGCATATGCCGTCGACGAAATGGCGTCGGATGCAAACACCGGTAGGGCGATGACTTTGCGAAGTCGTTGGTGCCCCTCATCTTCCGACGAGATCGGTTTACCGAGCAGAATTCGTTTGAGGGCACCCATTGCGAGGGGTAAGCGTAGCCTCAGACGAGTCTGAGAACCCTGAACCCCTCGGCGAAGCGGCCCTCGGCAAGACCGTGGGCGACGGCGGTTGCGGCCATCCATTGACGAACACGCACTTCCATGGCAGCGGGATCAGGCAACTGGCTGGCATGGCAACGCAATGCCTCGAATTTGCGATCGACGTTGTCGGTGACATCAACGATGTCGGTCATCACCGGATGACCGGCGATCCACATTTCGTCGACGGTCCACGGCTCGAGCCCTTCTTCGAGTAGCTCGGGAAACGCGAATGGGTTGCGCGCATCGGGGTAGACAGCGCACAACGTGGCTTCACCCGTAGCCAGATGGTCGGGATGACTGGCGAAGATGCGGTCGTAGTTGCGTTCCGGTGACTGGCCCACCACAACCTTCGGACGCACCTGGCGAATCACTCGGCTGAGATCGCCGCGCAAGGCCAGGCTCGCTTCTACGCGGCCATCGGGATAGCCGAGGAAGATCAAGTCGTGGACACCGACGGTGGCAGCCGCCGCGGTCTGCTCCTTGCGCCGCATCGATGCCATCTCTGCGCGGCTCATCGCTCGATCGCTGCCGCCCGCATCGCCGTCGGTGACGATGCAATACGTCACATGCACTCCGTGCGCAGTGAGCGTGGCCATCGTTCCCCCGGATCCGAAGTCGACATCGTCGGGATGGGCGACAATCACAAGCAATCGCTCGACTTCAACGGGCTGCAGCATGGATTCAGCCTACGACTCTTAGCGCGTTTGTTCGCTGGTGCACGGATACCGTGCGGCAGCGAACAAACGCCGATGTTGGTGTGGGTCTCAGTGCGTGCGGGCGTCGGTCGGCAGGTGCTCGACGTCGCTGAGACGATGCAACGAGAACGTGTAGCCGTCGGTCATTTGCATGGTCGACAGACGTGTAATCGACGCGTGCTGAGTGACGAAACGGTCCCATTCCCAGGGCACTGGGTCGAGCCCGAGGAGATGGCACAACAACACGCCGTTGGTCCCAGCATGAGCGATGATCGCGACGCGCAGATCGGGCTGATCGAGATGCCACATCGGCAGTGTGTGACGCGAGCGATACATGCCTCTCGCAGCCCAATGCCTCTCGGCCCCAGCGCGCACTCGCTCGACGAAGTCGCGCGGGGGCTCGCCCCCACCGGCCAACCCGTCCCATCGTTCCTCCGCCGGTCGTTGACGATCTTCCTCGTACGCACTGCGCGCCAACTCGGCAGGAGTGCCATGCCAATCGGGCTCGCGAATCTCCTCGAGAAAGAGCTCGACCTGCTCTGTGCGCGCGTGCGCTGAGAGCAATGGTGCCGCCGTTTGTCGAGCACGTTGCAACGGCGAGACGATGATTTCGTCGAACGTCTCGTCGCGCAGCACTTCACCGACACGCTCGGCCTGCAGCCGACCCAGTTCGGTCAGCGGCGGGTCGACGATGTTGAGTCCATCGCGCACCCACTCGGGCTGGCCGTGACGAATGAGCACGATGTCCATGACCTCTTGATGGTACCGGCGCTAACGTTCGCGCCAGAGGAGTCGTTAACATAATGGAGCCGAACACTGTCGCCGGGTGGTATCCAGACCCGACTCACCGTTTCGAGTTTCGCTATTTCAACGGCGAGCGCTGGACCGCCGATGTCGCACAGCACAGCAATCGCTATGTCGATCCGATCGGTCCACAGTCGTTGAACTACACCGGGCCGAGCTTCCAAGCACCGCCCTCGCGTGCTATGGCTATCACCGCGTTCGTGTTCGCGCTGTGCTCGCTGGCGATTGCATGGATGCCGTTGATCTTTGTGGTCGGTGCCGCTGGTGCCCTCACGGCGTTGATACTCGGCATCATCGTGCTGCGGCGATCGGCGCGCGACAACGCCGCCGGCCACCCGACCCAGATCGGTCAGGGACTGGCGATGGCCGCGGTCTGCATCGCGGTGGCCGCATGCGGGCTCTGCGTTGTTGGCTTTCAACTGACTCGAGTCGTGTTGCGTGCATTCGACGACCTCGTCAATCCTGGTCCGTACGTAGTGAAGATCGATCGCTGCGAAAGCGAGGATGGCCATGCGATTGCGGAGGGCTCCATCCGAAACGAAGACGTCGAGACACACGGCTACACGATCACGATCGCGTATCGATTGGACGGTAAACGCGTCGAGACCGACAGCGTTCGCGTGGTCGATGTCGGTGCTGGTGAAACGGCGGAGTTCGCCACCGCAAGTGACTCGGTGAACTTCTCCTCGGCAAGACTGACCTGCACTGTCCAGAGCGTGTTCGGCCAAGCGCGCTACGGCGACTAGTCCGAGGTTTATCTGCCGCGCCACCGCCATCCGAGTGTTATGTGCCCGTATTCGGGCACGTGACCCTCGGACCCCGCGAAAGCTGCACGTAACCCTCGGACCTTCACACGGCAGACGTCGACGCGACCCATGCTTCGTACATGCGGGCATAGACGCCGCCGCGCTGCACAAGTTCGTGGTGCGGGCCGTCGTCGACGAGGTGGCCGTGGTGGAGCACCAGCACTCGGTCGGCGCGTGC
>JANWKM010000048.1 GCA_025451395.1 Ilumatobacteraceae bacterium | reverse complement strand
TGGTCACCGAGCGGGCTCGATTCAAAACACGACCAAGTTCATTACCGGGCACCTCGCCTTGCGCGGCAAACTTGCGCTCCCACGCTTGTGTCGCAGCGACGTAGCCACGATCCAGCTGGTCGGCCTCAGTCTGCGTGAGAGGTTCGGGAGTGATCTGGTATTCGTCGAACACCACACCTGGCGGCCCCAAGCTGGCAATCGTTTCCGCGGATGCGATCGCGGATGGAGGCGGCGGGTCTCCCGCTGCAGTCGGCAAGAACAGCTCCGGGTAACCGCACCAGAACTCAGGTACTGGAGCGAAGGGCACATCTTCGAATCGTTGCGCGACGGTGAGAGCGTGGCCATCGGCCATTATCACCGAGCCGATCTCCACCCGCATTTGGAACATGTTGGTGTCAGACAGCGCGATCTCTCCCAGCCCAAGAGGTCTCAGGTTGGGCGTCACGTTGTTCCCGGCGCCATCTAGCCAGATAAGGCTTATCCGCTTTTGGGGTCCGCCATAGGATGGTTGGAAAAATGGTCGCGCGAATGCGCCTCGCCGTACCGGCTGAACGAAGTCGAGTTCTGCACCGATGTCCGCAACCGCAATCGCTGTCGCTGGTGCATCGTTGGGGATTGGCAGTTTCAGCGAGCTGTTGCTTCGGCAGATCTGTTCAATCTGTTCGCGCAACGCCGCCGAAGCGACCGATGAGGAATACATCCGCGCGCCGACGATGCAAACAGCAATGAGCACCGAGGCCATCGCCACGGGAACGCGAGAACCCGCCGAACTTTTCCGCCTCACCATCGACCGTCCCCCAACTAGGCGGCGAGCCGTTCGCGCAACTTGGCCACGCCCTCGCCGACGAGTTCGTCGAGAACGGCCGGCCGACCCGTCAGCGCGAGCAAGATCACTTCGCCCGGGCCGCGCACTTCTGGGCCGTCGCCGTGCGACCAGTCGACATCGGTGGCAACGAGACGAAGCCCAGCGGCACGCTTCTTGGAACCGACGAATCCCTTGAGGCCGGGAGCGACACCAAGCGCCGCGACGAGGCGTTCCTCAGGAACTTGCCGCCGCATCCCGAGCGGACGACGCATGTCTTGGTGGTGAACGACGTGGTCGAGCAAGCCTTCTTTGGCCGGAATGAAATGGGCTATTCCCTTGCGCACATTGTCTCTGTGAATCGTGTCGAACACATCCAGGATCTGCTGCGGCGTGTGCTCGGAGCCATACTCGGCGGACGCTTCGGCCGACGCCTTCGTCACGTTGAAGCGATACCTGACGAGCGCGCTGATCAGCGGCAGCATCGGGGTTGTGTACCCCAACGTCATGTGACTCACGATGTCGCGTACGCGCCAGCCCGCGCAAAGTGTGTTGTGGTCCCACTGATCGTCGGACAGTGAGTGCGCGAACTCACTGATCGAGACAAGCTCTGCGAGTCGCAAGCGGTGATAGTCGGGCATGACGCGACCCTAGTCGTTGCATACATCTCGCCGAATTATGCGGGCGTCGTGAGCAGCGAGTGGACGCGTTCGCTGACCGGCCACGCTCCCCTTGCCTTGTTGGAGATGACGGTGTAGGTGAACCGACCGCCCGGGTCGCGCGCCGAGACGAAGCCCACCCCTGCGTCGAACCCGTGCATGGACACAGTCTCGGTCGTCTTGTCCAACCAGAACCCGAGTCCGCAGCGAAGCGAGTCGGCGGGTACCTCGCCGCTCGGGCGAATCATTGTCGCCAATGTTTCGGGTGAGACAATGCGGCCTGCAAACACTGCGTCCCACAACGTGTGAATGTCGGCCGCGGTCGTGTAGATGCCGCCATCGCCATTGCCCCGTACCGGGAGGTGCAACACGTTGGTGCGCAAGCCTTCATTCTCGAGGTACCCCATCGCTGCTCGGCCAGGAAGCTCGTCCGATCGCAAGAAGGCGGTGTCGCGCAAACCTGCAGGACCACACACTCGTTGCTCGACCAGATCGTGGAAGGGAATCTTCGACACACGCTCGGCGATCAACGCGAGAACCACGTAGCCGCCGTTGTTGTACACGAATTTCTCTTCGGGCTCGGACTTCATCGGATAGCCGTCGAGCACTGCGAGGAACTGCTCAGTTGTCTCCAGTCGATGAACCGGGATGGGCAGAACGTATTCGCCGGTGTCGTTATACAGGTCCTCATCGAGGTAGTCACCAATTCCCGATCGATGAGCAAGCAGGTGCTGGACCGTCACACGATTGTCGATGAGTGGAAGATCGCCACCAAGAACGGACCGCGCCGTTGTGGCAAGACTCAGTTCTCCACGTTCAACCATGCTCATCACCGCCAAGGCGGTGAAGGTCTTTCCTCCGCTCGCGATGCCGAACTGTGTGTCGGTCGTGTTCGCAATAGCGAGGGCGCGATAAGCGAGGCCAAAGGCTTCCTCGAAAGCAAGGCTGCCATCGAGGTCGACTCGCACCATTCCGGAAAGACCCTCCTCGATCGCAATCTGGCGCACCGAGTCGGCAATCGATTGCGGCATCTGCACATTGTGCACCGCGCGCTGCGTTCGCCTGTAGCGCTTTCCTAGTTGCTGCTATGCGAGACGAGTTCGCTGGCAGCTGTCGGGATCGCCGACATGTGCAGCCGGCGTTGGATGGCCGCCGCACTTTCTGGCCGGGCCAGCAGGAATCCCTGGACGACGTCGATCTGCTCGGACCGTAGGGCCTCCAACTGCGCGTGCGTCTCGACGCCCTCGGCCACCGTGTCGAGACCGAGTAGTTTGCCGAGCTGCACGAGAGTGTGCAGCAGTGCGTGCGACTCGGCGGACTCGGTCATTGCGTTGATGAACGTCCGGTCGATCTTGATGCAGTCCACCGGGAACCGTTGCAGATACGCAAGCGACGAGTAACCGGTGCCGAAGTCGTCGATCGCGATCCGGACACCTAGCCGCTTCAGAGCAGAAAGCCGCGCTGCAGTCGCTTCCGGGCTGCGCATCAGAGCAGTCTCTGTGACTTCGAATGTGAGTAGCGATGGGTCGAGGCCGGTCGCGCCGAGAGCCTCGGCAGTCTCGGCGACCATGTTGTCGTCGTCAAGTTGGCGCACCGACACATTGACCGACATGCCCAAGCGACGCGAGCTGTCGTTCCACTGCGCGGCCTGGCGACAAGCCTTGTGCAATACCCAGTGGCCGACTTCGATGATGTGTCCCGTTCGCTCGAGCATCGGGATGAAGTCGCCAGGCTCGACGAGACCGAACTTGGGATGCCGCCAGCGAAGCAACGCCTCCACTGCAGTCACGTCGAGTGTCTCGGACGCGTACAAAGGCTGGTACATCAACTCGAACTGATCGGACTGCAGTGCGGTGCGCAGGTCGAACTCCAACTCGGCACGTCGACTCAACGCACCCTGACTCTCCGGATTGAAGATTTCGTAGCGATTCTTGCCGGCCGCTTTCGCCTGGTAGAGCGCAAAGTCGGCATTGCGAATCAAGTCGCGGCCGGTGCGTCCATCGCTGATCGCGACGCCGACGGTCGCAGTGATGCGAACTGGCATCTCGGACTGAGTCGTCAGCTCGAAAGGCTGACGCATGACTTCCAGAATTCGTTCAGCGACTAGGACGGGCTGCGCGGTCGACACTTCCGACGAATCGAGAAGAGCAACGAACTCGTCACCACCGAGACGACCGACAGTGTCCGCGTCGCGCAACGCTGAGCGCAAGCGAATGCCAACGACCCGCAACAACTCATCGCCCTGCTCGTGCCCGAGGGTGTCGTTGATGATCTTGAATTCATCGAGATCAATGAACAACACCACAGCAGTTCCACCGTTGCGCTCCGCTCGCGCCAGCAGGTGCTCGAGCCGATCGAGAATGAGGCTGCGGTTCGGAAGACCAGTGAGCGGATCATGCAAGGCCTGATGGCGCAACAGATCGGTCTTGTCACGAACGACATGCAGCGCGCGCGAGCGACTCGTGCCAAGCACGTACACCAAAATCGCGAGCATCAGACTGGCTCCGAGGCCAGCAATCAACAGCCGCAGCGGGGCGCCATCGCTGTCGTCCACTCGGAGTGGTGCACCAGAAACCTGCACTTCCCAACCGTCGACCAGCTCTGCAACGGCGGTTTGTGCACCCACCTGAACTCGACCGGTAGAGAAGGTGAGGTTGCCGAGTTGGTCGTCGTGCCGCAACTCGACGCCGAACTCGGGATGCGTCGCGGCAACCGTGCTCAACAACAGGACTGGGTCGAGTGCAGTGCCGACTGCTCCGAGAAATGCTTGTTGACGCTCTTCAAGCGTCGCGGGTACCACACCGTCGACAAACACCGGCGTGTACACGACCAACAAGATTGCCTCCTTACCGAGATCGGTGGCGGCCAACGATCCGGCACCCGAGTCCCGCGCACTGAGCAACACAAGACCAATGTCGAGGGCACAAATGTCGAGGCCGGCTGGCAGTCCCGACACGACTGAGTCTGGGTGGTTCCATACGGCTTGAACAAAGCAGTAATACTCACGCGGCCCCACCGGGATTGGCTCGAAGCGACCCAGATCGTTCAGCGGACCGCTCGGGTTGGCTTCCGCTTGGGCCGCGTAGGTCGCAAGATCTGCATCTTGCACGATCACAGCAATCCCCAATCCCCTGAGCTCGGGGTGCCGCTCGCCGGCCTTGATGATCTGCATCCACCGATTGATGTCCCCGTTGGTCACTTGCGGATGATCGCTGAAGAACGCGCCAGCGCCATTGGCCAGGTCGGCATACCGCTGCAGGGCTAACGACAACGAAGACGAGATTTGCGAGGTCGCCAGCTCGAACGAACGCCGCTCGGTCTCAGCGACCAATTGCTGCTGATGATTGTCTTGGTTGTCCTGCGCGACGGCAGCCCGATACGAACCGAATGCTCCCAATACGAACAGCACCAACAGGATTAATGCCCACGCCAAGCGTGGCCAGCGCACCCTTTGGTGAATACGACCGTCGGAGTCCGCGCGATTCCCGTTTCGTCGCCAGTTCATCAGTTCTGCATCGGCAGGTGCTGGGGTTACTTGATACGAACGGACGGACCGCCTAGAACCGTCTCCCGGGCCTCAGCCCCCTTAGAAATGGGCCCCGGTTACGCTGGGACGAATGTTCGCCGACTCAGAAATGCCGTGGGTGACCATCGTGACTCCTTCGCTGAACCAAGGTGCGTTCATTCGCGGAGCTATCGAGAGTGTGCTCGGGCAAACGTATCCAAAGGTCGAGTACATCATCATGGATGCCGATTCGACCGACGAAACGAAGTCAGTGGTTGCGCAGTATGCGAACCGCCTCACGTTTGTCTCTGAACCAGACCGCGGTCAATCGCATGCGATTAACAAGGGTTGGCAGATGGCGAAAGGCGAAATTCTCAGTTGGCTGTGCGCCGATGATCTGTTGTTGCCCAACGCAGTGCAAACGATCGTTGACACATTCAGCCACAATCCGGACGCGGCGTTCGTCTTCGGAGGCTGCGAGATGCTTGATCGGCATGGAACGGCAACGGCCGTTGGGATCCCCTATGCACACGACCCGTGGAAACTGATCCACGGCTACGACTACGTGCCACAACCCGCGGCGTTCGCTGCTCGGCGAGCGATTGAAGCCGTCGGTTTTGTCGATGAGAGTTTGCACTTCGGTATGGACTGGGACCTGTTCATACGCCTATCCGCGTTCGGACCCGCTGTGCCAATTCCAGAAGTGCTCGCGAAGGCTCACGTCTACTTGGAGAACAAGACATCTTCCGGTGGCTACCGACGGTGGCGCGAATTGGCTGGGATCATGAGACGACACGGCAGTCGTCGCTACCCACCGGCGTATTTCGTGTATGCGGCCGACGCCTTGCGCAATAGTTGTCGGCACTGGGTGCGTCGCCGCTCCGGTTGGGTGTCGCTTCTCGGCCCGTGGCCGAGGCGCTGGGTCAATTCATCAATCGACCGAGTTCATCTCAGGGGCATGAAGCATGCAGACGGCGGCTGGTTCGACGACAAGTGGGCGGGACCAACTGTCGTTCGGCAACTTGTCGGCAACGGACGAACGCTCGC
>JANWKM010000047.1 GCA_025451395.1 Ilumatobacteraceae bacterium | reverse complement strand
GAGACGAATCGAGGAACCAACCTGCTCGACACGGGGGCGCATTTCTACGATGTGTACGAATGCGCGGATGGTCTGTACGTATCGATCGGTGCGATTGAGCCGCAGTTCTACGCCGAACTGCTGCAGCACACCGGGCTCGAAAACGACCCTGAATTCGCGCAGCAGATGAACCGGGATCAATGGCCGCGCTTGAAGGAGCGTTTACGGGAAGTGATCCGTCAGCGAACCCGCGACGAATGGTGTGCCGAAATGGAACATAGCGACATCTGCTTTGCCCCGGTGCTGACAATGTCGGAGGCGGCTGTTCACCCACACAACGTCAGGCGCGGGACCTTTACCGAAGTGGCCGGCACTACGCAGCCCGCGCCGGCGCCACGGTTCTCGCGTACTGCAGCTCGCGTCGACTCGCCGCCTGCGCATCCTGGTCAGCACAGTCGCGAGGTGCTGGCCGATTGGGGCTTCAAGCCCGACAGAATTGACGAACTGATCGCCGCCGGAGCGGTCGCGACATCGGAAGGAATTGGTTGATGGGCACGCTCGTGTGTTTTCATGCACACCCCGACGACGAGAGCATGACGACCGGAGGCAGCATGGCGCGCGCCGCTGCTGAGGGCCATCGAGTTGTACTCGTCGTGGCTACCAACGGTGAATATGGCGAAAAGCCTGAAGACCTCGCCGAAGGCGAGACCTTGATCGATCGCCGGCGGGCGGAGTCGGAAGCATCCGCCGCTGCGTTGGGCGTGCATCGATTGGTGTGGCTCGGTTACAAGGACAGCGGCATGACCGGATGGGAACAGAACAATGATCCAGAGTCGTTTTGGCAGGCGACCGTCGACGACGCGGGGGAACGTTTGGCGACAATCCTTCGCGAGGAGAACGCCGACGTGCTGACCGCGTACGACTGGCACGGCAACTACGGCCACCCGGATCACGTGAAGGTGCACTCGGTCGGCCATCGCGCGGCAGAACTCGCAGGCACGAAGCGTGTGTTCGAGGCGACGATGAATCGCGATGCAATGAAGCGGTTCTTCGCCGTCGCGCGTGAACTGGGTTCGCCAACAGGTCCCGACGGCGAGGATTGGGACCCGGATGGTCCGGCCGACGACGGCAATCCGTTCGGCATGCCCGAGATCGAGTTGACTCACGCCGTCGATGTCGGCGCCTACATCGCGCAGAAGCGCGCGTCGATCTCCTGCCACAAGAGCCAAGTCACCGATGCCGGATTCTTCATGTCGATGCCCGACGAGGCGTTTGCGATGGCATTCAGTACCGAGTGGTTCATACTCAAGGGTGCGAACCATGGACTGCGCGAGGGTTGGCTGTTCGAATGACCCGCCTGTACCTGGTGCGCCATGGACGTGCCGCGGCAGGTTGGGATACCGATCCCGATCCCGGACTCGATGCGGCGGGACGCCAACAGGCAGCCGCAATGGCGGCACGGCTGCAACCGCTCGGCCCGTTGGCTGTGGTGACAAGTCCTCTGCTGCGTTGTCAGCAAACGGCCGCCGTGTTGGCCGGGCAATGGAAGGTGGTGCCTCGAATCGAATCACTCGTTGCCGAGATCCCATCGCCCGAGGGAATACCGATGACGGAGCGAATCGAATGGCTGCGCGTGGCGATGGCAGGAACGTGGACGCAGCTCGGCGAGCGATACACCGCCTTTCGCGATGGTGTGATGACCGCGCTCACGAACATCGCCGTCACCGGCGACGACACCGTTGTGACCAGTCACTTCATTGCGATCAATGCTGCGCTCGGAGCGATACTCGGCGACGATCGATTGTTGATTCGTAGCCTCGATAACTGTTCTGTGACGATTGTTTCGTTTGAAGGCGGAGTGTTTCAATTGGTTGAAACTGGCCAAGAAGCCGACACCCTGATCCGCTGAACGCACGCGGCGCTGGCAGACTTCTCTCGTGAAGTTACGTGTTGGCGGTTTCTTGGCGGTCTTGCTGGTTGCTTGTAGTCAGAGCGTCACTGGTGCGAATACGACCAGCTCGTCCAGCACCAGCTCGACAACGGTTGTGCGCACGACCACAACTCTGCCGAGCACATCAACGTCGACCACGTCCACAACTCTGGTGGTGACCACCACGTCCACGATTCCCGCCGTGCTTGGACTCGATCTTTCAGCCGACGGCCTGGGTGAGGAGTCGTTTGGCGCCGAAGCGACTGGCGTTACCTCGTATGTGCAGTCGATTCTCGGCCCGCCGACCCACGACACGGGTTGGTTCGACCCGGCTTCTACCGGCGCGGCGTGCCAAGGCAGCGAGATCCGCTACGTCACATGGAACGACCTTTCCTTGTTCTTCAGCGACGATTCAACATTCGCATCGGGTATCCGGCACTTCGCGTCGTACACGTACGGCCCGGCGGCGGGCGCGTTCATCGACCCGTTCGGGCTCAGCATCAACGGCGGCATCTCTGTCGGCGACACCGTCGACCGGTTACTGGCTGCTTATCCGGCCACGGCCATCAACGAGAGCGATGAGCTGAGTGGCGCGTCGTTCCACATCGACGAGGGCCTCGCCGGTTTTGTGACCGGTACGACGGACAGCGACACCATCACGACCTTCGTGGGCGGATTCGGCTGCGGCGAGTAGATTGCCGACGTGTTTGCGAGCAGCTTGTCGACCACGCGCGCCTTACATGAAGGGTGGGCATGGGTCGTAATCATCGGCAACGGCCTGGCTGGTGTGTGGGCACTCGCCGCGCATCGACTGCACTCGCTGCGCACGCGAGCGTTGTGGTGGTTCATCGGGCTCGCGCAGGTCACCGTGTTCGTGCAGGTGATCCTCGGCGCGCTGCTTGTCGGCAAACACAAAGTGCCGTTGCCCGAGTTCCACGCGTTCTACGGCTTCGTCGCCATCATCGCGATAGCGATCATCTACAGCTACCGCTTCCAGATGAAGCATCGCCTGTATCTGCTCTACGGCTTCGGCAGCCTCTTCGTGATGGGCCTCGCCATTCGGGCGATGCTCGTCGCCGCCACCTGACTACAGCGCGTTGGCGAGTTCGTGCAACTGGGCGGTGAGCTCGGTGGGGAGACTGTCGCCGAACTGTGCGTAATGCGCTTCGATCTCGGGGATCGCGGCGGTCCATCCCGCGGCATCGAGTGAGAGCAGCACGTTTAGATCGTCGGCACTGACGTCCAAGCCGCTCACGTCGAGTGATGCGGGCGTCGGCAAATTTCCGATCGGCGTACGCACCGCCTCCGCCGTCCCATCCACGCGCTCGAACACCCACTTCAGCACGCGACTGTTCTCGCCGTAACCGGGCCACAAGAAGCGGCCGCTCTCGTCGCGACGGAACCAATTGACGTAGAAGATCTCAGGCAGGTTCGTCGAAGCGGTGGCTGCGCCGATTTTCAGCCAGTGGCCGAAGTAGTCGGCCATGTTGTAACCGCAGAAGGGGAGCATCGCCATCGGATCGAATCGCAGCTTGCCAACAGCACCTTGCTGCGCGGCTGTGGTCTCGCTGGCCATGATCGAGCCGAGGAAGACTCCGTGCTGCCAATCGAATGCTTGCGTCACCAGCGGCACCGTCGTTCGCCGGCGCCCACCGAACAGGATGGCGCTGATGGGCACACCCTTGGGATCTTCCCACTCAGGTGCAATCGATGGGCATTGCGACGCGGGCGCCGTGAAGCGGGCGTTCGGATGCGCGGCGGGCGATTTCGATTCGGGCGTCCACGGATTGCCTTTCCAATCTGTGGCGCGCGCCGGTTTGGTGTCGCTCATGCCTTCCCACCAGACATCGCCATCGCTGGTCAGTGCGGTGTTGGTGAAGATGCTGTTTGCGGACAGCGTGTGCATCGCGTTGGCGTTGGTGTCGAAGCCGGTGCCTGGCGCGACGCCGAAAAAGCCAGCCTCGGGGTTGATCGCGTAGAGCCGACCGTCGGCACCAAACTTCATCCAACAGATGTCGTCGCCGACGGTCTCGGCCTTCCAGCCTGGAATCGTCGGTACCAGCATCGCGAGGTTCGTCTTGCCACACGCGCTGGGAAACGCCGCAGCGATGTACTTCGACTCACCCTTCGGGTTGATCAACTTCAAGATCAGCATGTGCTCGGCGAGCCAGCCGTCGTCGCGTGCCATCACCGACGCGATGCGTAAGGCGAAACACTTCTTGCCAAGCAACGCGTTGCCGCCGTAGCCGGAACCAAAGCTGATGATCTCTCGAGTCTCGGGAAAGTGGGCGATGTACTTGTTGTCGGGATTGCACGGCCACGGCACATCTGCCTCGCCCGGCTTCAGTGGCGCACCGACTGAGTGCAGGCATGGCACCCATTCGCCGTCACCGAGAACGTCGAGCGCCGGCTGCCCCATGCGCGTCATGATGCGCATGTTGGTCGCCACATACGCGCTGTCGGTGAGCTGCACGCCAATGTGCGCGATCGGCGAACCGAGCGGGCCCATGCTGAACGGCACCACGTACATCGTGCGGCCCTTCATCGAGCCGGTGCAGTGTCCGATGAGCTCACTGCGCATGAGGACCGGATCACGCCAGTTGTTGTTCGGGCCGGCGTCCTCCGGTTCGGCGGAGCAGATGAAGGTGCGATCCTCGACGCGGGCGACATCGCCAGGATCGGAGTGAGCCCAGTAGCTGTTCGGCCGCTTGGCGTCGTTGAGGTGAGTAAACGTTCCACTGTCGACAAGCGCGTGGCAGAGGCGGTCGTACTCTTCCGCGGAGCCGTCGCACCAGTAGACGTCGTTGGGCTGGAACACCGCCGCCCAATCGGCGACCCATTGCTGCAAACGGGTATTACGAGTGGTTCCGCTCATGAGGCGACCATTCTTACAAACCCCCGACGGGCCTTGAAACTCAGTGTCCTGGCGTCTCCATGTCGACTTCGCTGCCCAAACGCAGGCGAGTGGCTCTTCCTTGAGCGTCGAGGTCGAAGACCACGCGCTGACCCTGGCGCAACATGCGAAAGATCGAGCCCTCGAGCGCATCGCCTGCAAGATCGAGTTCGGCCAGATCTGTATCGCGCAACAGTGTGCCGTCGCCAGAAGTGGGGTCGTAGCTCTTGATCACGCCTTGCACGGCGGTTGCCTCAGCCAGCCTTGGCGACTTTGCCGCTCTTGATGCAACCGGTGCACACATAGAGCCGCTTGGGTGCGCCACCGACGAGGGCACGGACGCGCTGAATATTCGGGTTCCAGCGACGCTTCGTGCGACGGTGCGAGTGCGACACGTTCATGCCCCACGAGGGGCCTTTGCCACACACTTCACATACAGCTGCCATGACGTAGTTCTCCAAGGGGCAATTGAAACGAGCGCAGGGATGATACCAGCGTCGGTAGTGTTGCGGCGTGGCGACCCTGGAACGTTTCAGCCCCGACGCGCTGCGCAAAACGGTCATCACGTTCCGAGATGCCATGAAAGCGCACGCGGCTGGCATCAATCGGCTGAACGTTTATCCGGTTCCCGATGGCGATACCGGGACCAACATGGCCCGCACGCTCGATGCCGTGGTGGCCGAACTCGACGCTGCCGAACACGGGCTCGAGCCGACCTGCGACGCCATCAGCCACGGCAGCTTGATGGGGGCGCGTGGCAACAGTGGCGTGATACTTAGCCAGATTCTGCGGGGAGTGGCCAGCACTTTGAAGGGTGCCACCGAAGGCACGGCGTTGAAAGTGGCTGAAGCGCTGAAGGCAGCATCGGCGGCCGCGTACCTCTCGGTGTTGAAGCCAATCGAAGGCACCATTCTCACGGTCGTGCGCGAGTCGGCCGACGCCGCGCACACGGCGGCACAGGACGGCGAGTCGTTAGTGGGCGTGCTGCGGGCGGCCCGTCTTGCAGGCAAGTCGGCGCTCGACCGCACACCCGAGATGCTGCCGGTGCTGAAGGATGCGGGTGTCGTCGATGCGGGCGGTGCCGGCTTCATGCTCTTGCTCGACGCGGCGCTGAACGTTGTCGACGGTGTCCCGATCCCCGAGCCAGAAGAGTTCGAAGGTCCGACGGCCGAACAACTTGACGCGGTCTCGCATCGACGCCAGGAAGTCAACGCCAAGACTGGCGTCGATGTCAGTGAGCTGCAGTACGAGGTCATGTACTTCATGGACCTCGACGACGCGCAGATCCAGCCGTTCAAGGAGGGCTGGGGCGAGATCGGCGACAGCATCGTCGTCGTCGGCGGCGACGGCTTGTGGAACTGCCATGTACACACCAACGATGTCGGCGCGGCGATCGAAGTCGCACTCGACCTCGGTGGCCGACCGAAGCAGATCCGCGTTACCGATCTGTTCGCCGAGATGGCCGAGGTCGGCGAAGCCGCGCATGCTCACCTCGACGCGGCACGAGCTGGTGGGGGATTGCCGCCAGTGACGTGCGCGATCGTCGCGGTATCGAGCGGTGAAGGGCTCTCGGAACTGTTTGGTCAGCTTGGCGTGCAAGGCGTCGTGTCCGGCGGCCAAACACTGAACCCGTCGACTGCCGAGCTGCTCTCGGCGGTGGAAGCAGTCAATGCGCAGCAGGTCATCGTGCTGCCGAACAACAAGAACATCATTCCGGTCGCCGAACAACTCAACGATCTGAGCTCCAAGACCATCATCGTGGTACCGACGAAGACGATGCCCGAAGGATTGGCGTCACTCGTGGTGTACGACCCGGAGGCCGATGCGACGACGAATGCGAAGGCGATGAATCAGGCATCGGTTTCGGTCGTGACCGGCGAGGTGACGCAGGCCGTGCGGGCAACCAAGAGCGATGTGGGTCCGATCGACAAGGGCGACTGGATCGCAATCGCGCGCGGGGAGGGCATCGTCGCCGTCGCCGGAACCCTCGACGGTGCCACGGTCGCGTTGCTCGAACACCTAGTCGAGCCGCAATGCGAGATCGTCACCATCGTCGAGGGCCTCGATGCGACTGCCGGTCACACCGATGTTGTCCAGGCGTGGCTCGACGAGCACCGGCCCAAGGTGCAGGTCGAGGTGCATCGCGGCGGCCAGCCGTTGTACCCGTACCTCTTCGGCGTGGAATGAGTGCGTCAACACCCTTAGCACCGCTCACTCTGCGCGAATTGTCCGCGATCGGGCTCGACCGGTTGAAGGGTGTCGGCGAGAAGAAACTCGCTTCGCTGCGCGAGATCGAAATCACATCGGTGCTTGATCTGCTGACTAACTACCCGCGCCGTTGGGTCGATCGCACCAACGAGTGCCGTGTCAGCGACTTGCAGGCCGGCGTTGAATCGTTGGTGCTGGTGACCGTACGCAGCGTGAAGAAGCGCATCGGCCGCAACCGGCGCACGATCGTCGAGGCCACGGTCGGCGACGACAGCGGTCGGTTGCATCTCGTGTTCTTCAATCAACCGTGGCGCGAGCGTCAACTCAAGGAGGACCTGCAAATAGCGCTGTTCGGGAAGCCCGACGTTTACCGCGGTGGATTGCAGATGACCAATCCCGTCGTCGATCTGATCGGGGATCGCACGGGCCGCATTGTGCCGATCTACCCACAGAGCGAGAAGGTCGCTCTCAATACATGGGAGATCGCCGCTTGGGTCGAAGATGCTTTGAAGCGATGTGAGCCGCGAGGCGTTGCCGACCCCGTTCCCGCCGATGTCGTGCGTCGGCTCGGTCTGACCGAACGGCATCACGCGCTGAAGAGCATTCACGTGCCCGAGACGATGGCCGAGAAGAACGAGGCTCGTCGTCGGCTCGCGTTCGACGAGCTTCTACGGGTGCAGACCGTGCTCGTCATGCGCAAGCGGGCGCTCGAGCGTGACTCGCGCGGCATTCGCCACACAATTACCGGCGAGCTCACCGCTCGCCTGCGGACCGCGTTGCCGTATCAGTTGACCGGTGCGCAGAGCAGAGTGATCGCCGAAATCGAGGCAGATTTGGCGGGGCCGCACCCGATGCATCGCCTGTTGCAAGGCGATGTCGGTTCTGGCAAAACACTCGTCGCCGTCAGTGCAATGTTGACCGCGGTGCAGGGCGGTCATCAAGGCGCGCTGATGGCTCCGACGGAAGTGCTAGCCGAGCAACATGCAACCAGCGTTCGGGCTTTGCTGGAGGGCGTTACGGTTCCCGATCCTCGAAACCTGTTCGGCGATCGGCCGCTGCGAGTCAACCTATTGACGAATCGCGTGACGGGAAATGAGCGCCGCGAGGTCTTGGCTGGCCTCGCCGACGGCACGATCGACATCGCCATCGGCACACACGCACTGATTCAGGAGGGCGTCGAGTTCCACAGTCTCGGCGTCGTGGTGGTCGACGAGCAGCATCGCTTCGGTGTCGAGCAGCGAGCCGCGCTGCGCGCCAAGGGTGATGGTGACGTGGTGCCTGATGTGTTGGTGATGACCGCCACGCCCATTCCGCGCACGGCGGCGATGACGGTGTATGGCGACCTCGACGTGAGCGTCCTCGACGAGATGCCACCCGGACGCATTCCCATCAAGACGTATTCGGCGGAGGGACCGTTGATGGAACAGCAGGCGTGGGCAACGGTGCGCGACGAAGTCGCGGCCGGTCGCCAGGCGTACGTCGTCTGCCCGCTGATCGAGGAGAGCGAGAAGCTGGAAGTGGCCAGCGCGCAGGAGACATACGAGCGCTTGGCCCGCGACGAGCTGAAGGGACTGCGCCTCGCGTTGCTGCATGGCCGCATGTCGTCGTCGGAGAAGGAGGCGACGATGGATCGCTTCCGACGCGGTGAGGTCGATGTATTGGTCGCGACGACCGTCATCGAGGTCGGAGTTGACGTGCCGAACGCGACGGTGATGGTCGTTCTCGATGCCGATCGATTTGGTATCGCGCAGCTTCACCAATTGCGCGGTCGAGTTGGTCGCGGCGAGCACCCATCGCAGTGCTGGCTGCTGACACAACAGGCCGCGCAGCCGGTGGCGGGTCAGTCGGGCGGCAACCCGCGCATCGAAGCGCTGGTGGCCACTACCGATGGGTTCGAGCTGGCCGAGGTCGACCTCGAATTGCGCGGTGAAGGCACGCTGATGAACACCGCACAGAAGGGGCGCAGCGATCTGCGGCTCGCGTCGCTGCGACGCGACCGCGAGTTGGTGGTGCGGGCGCGGGAAGCAGCGTTCGAAATTGTCGACGCCGATCCGCTGCTAGACGCCAACCCAATCCTTCTCGACGAGTTGCGCTTGCTCTTCACTGCCGACGACGAAGAGTTCCTCTTCAAGAACTAGCGCGTTGGCGCGCCAGCCGATTTCGGAGCCGTCGGGTCGGTAGTGGTGCCATTGGCCGTTGGGGTCGCTCCAGGTTCGATAGCCGCGAGTTTTCCATCGGTTGTGGTGTCCGCAGACGGGGCCACCGTTTCGGGCCGCGGTGGGGCCAGTGTTGGCGTAAGGCAGCGTGTGGTCTGCCTCGCACTGGGACGCCGGGCGGTAACAACCCGGCCAAATACATCGTCGGTTGCCGAGCATGATTGCGTCTCGTAGCGCGCCGGTGAATAGTCGTTGTTTGCGGCCGGCATCGATGACTACACCGGCGGAGTCGAGCACGATGCGTCGTACGTGGCCGATGGTGGCGGCGACGAGCATGTCGTAGGGGTCGATGACGACGCCGTCGGCGGTTTCGCAAATATGCGCCGGGTTGGTGGGATCAAGCGGCTCGGGCCGTTGGCCAAGGACGCGTCGTAAATGGTGTTCGAAGAGTTCTTGGCCAACGACGATGTTGATCACCGGTTCGCTGCCTGGCATGGCAGCGGAGACGGCGGCGGCGCCGAAGATGGCCTGTATGGCGTCGAAGGCTCGTTGCCCGTTGGTGCGTTCCATCAGGTGTGGTGCCATCGCCTCGCCGTACTTGACGGCTCCCGCGTCCCAGTCGGCGAGAAACTCGCTGCGACAGAACTGCTCGAACACTTCCAGCATGCTTACACCGGCGGCTGCGCTACCGGTGGCGTCGAGATAGACGCGGTCGCCGACGATCGACATATGCGCCTGGCGCTCGCGGTGCGCTCGTTCGTGATCGCCATGGGCGCCGTCGGCATCGGCCAGCGCCTCCCAATGCGCCAGCATCGTGACGTAATCGTCGTAATCAAGCACCGAAGCCTGCGACACCAACAACTCTTCCGACTCCTCGAGATGCTCGACGACCCGTGGATTGGCCACCGCCGCCGCCAACGCGTGCATTTGTGCGACACCCAACTTGCCGTCGGCAGCCGCAGTAGCCGCGGAGTCGAACTTGGCCAGCATGCGACCAGCCTTCAAGAACCGGGCCGCCTCGCCGCCGGACCAATTACACGTCGCTCGCCCCCACGCCTTCGCCGACCGATGACCATCACCCGTAAACGCGCCCGCCATATCGACCCGCTGCACCAACGTCGCCAACGCCGCCTCAACCCGACGGCGCTCGGCGTCGAACTCCTGCGCCAGGGCCGCGAGATCGGTCGCCGACATGGCGGCAAGCTCGTCAATACCCGGGACCCCAAGATTTGGGAGCACTTGCGAACTCATGTGCGAAGTCTCTCAGAAGGGTCTCACACAGTTAATTGAGAAACCTGGCCCATCCCAATAGCCCCCTGAAGCGCGGTCGGAATCTGGGGCTGACTTGTTCCATTTTCGGCTTAGGTCAAGCCCAGGCCAACCGGTTAACGACTAGTCAGGCCG
Source organism: Ilumatobacteraceae bacterium (assembly GCA_025451395.1). Lineage (GTDB taxonomy): Bacteria > Actinomycetota > Acidimicrobiia > Acidimicrobiales > Ilumatobacteraceae > UBA668. Next base: position 4,725 of record JANWKM010000047.1, on the reverse strand, counting down.
GGACGGGCTCGAGCTGCTCAGCTTCAAGGTCGAGGTCGACGACCCGTGCCGCGTCGATCACGTCGTCCTGGCGACGTGGGCCACGGAACAGCACGTACAAGAACGCGACGCTGACGATGGCTACGCCGACCCACATTGAGTTGACCCACCCGTCGACGAACGCGTGCTGAGCGGCATCGACGATCCGCTTTCCGACCTGTGGGTCGAGCGACGAGCCAGCGGCGTGGACGACGCCGAGTGCGGTGCCGATGCCTTCGCTGGCCGGTCCGGCCAGCTCTCGGGGCACACCCTTCAATGCCGGCGTGATCGACGCCCGATAACCGGACGACACGATCGAGCCGAGCAGCGCCACACCCCATGCGCCGCCGATCTCGCGAGTGGTGTCGTTAAGTGCCGAAGCAACACCCTGCTTTTCAGCGGGGAGCGACTCGGTGATCGCCTGCGTGGACGGCGTCATCGTCAGGCCCATACCGAGGCCCATCACCAGCAGCCCGGGCAGGATCGACATATACCCGCCCTCGACCGAAGCACGCAGCGCGAGCAGTGCCAGGCCAAACCCGGCGAAAAACAAACCGGCGAGGATCGTCTTGCGTGAACCGATCTTCTTGACAAGGCGCGGTGCGGCAATCGTCGACGTCGGCATCATCACTGCCATGAGCGGCAATATCGCAGCGGCCGAGCGCAGAGCCGACCAACCGAGGATGGCCTGGAAGTACGGGAACAGCACGATGAAGATGCCGAACATCACTGCGAACATGATCATGATCGACAGCGCGCCGGCAGCGAGACCGCGATTCTTGAACGTGCGCACGTCGAGCAGCGGGGCGTCACTGCGCAGCTCCCACACAACGAACGCCAACGCGGCGACTATGCCGACAACTAGACCCGCGACGGTGATCGAGTCGCCCCAGCCGCGCTCGGGGCCTTCGTGGATGCCGAGCACAAGTCCGCCGATCGCGAACAGCGAGAAGATTGAGCCGCCAATGTCGAACGAATGCGTCGAGTGCTCACGCGAGTTCGGCACTGCTCGCATTGCGAAGGCGAATGCGACCGCGACCAACGCCACGGGAAGCACAAACGCCCATCGCCACGTGGCGACATCGACCATCAGCGCGGCAACAAACATGCCGAGCATGCCGCCACCACCAGCGACGCCGGCCCAGATGCCGATCGCTTGACCGCGCTCCTCAGCCGGAAAGCTCGACGTGATGACCGACAACGTCACTGGCATGATCATCGCTGCGGCGGCTCCGCCGAGGCCGCGCGCCAACAGCAACATTCCAGACGACTGGGCGAACGCCGCGAGCACGCTCGACACACCGAACAGGCCGAGGCCGACCAGCAGCACCGGCTTGCGACCCCAACGGTCTCCGATCGCTCCGATCGGCATCAAGAGCGCAGCCAACGCCAGCGTGTAGATGTTGACGATCCAGAGCACGGTGCCCTGGGAGGCGTTGAAGTCGATCGCCAGGTTCTGCTGTGCGACATTGAGGATCGACACGGAAGCAATCACGGCCATCAAGGCCAGGCACATCGCGATCAGGATGTTGCGCTTGCGTGTTGCGTCGAGCACAACACCCGTATTGGGGCCGGCTCCGGTAGCGATGGAAGTCGTTGTCATTGGGGTTCCTTCGTAGGGGATTGCGAGTTGTGAAACGAGACGGTATCGTATCGTTGTGATGACCACAACCTCGCCGATCGACGCCCGCATCGAGCGCAGCCGCGCCAAGCTGCTCGCCGCCGCGACCGAGCTACTCGTCGACCATGGGCCGGCGGCGCTTACCGTCGACGCCGTCGCCGAGCGATCGGGCGTCGCCAAGTCGACGCTATATCGTCACTGGCCCTCGCGCGAGGCGCTGATGATCGACGTGCTGCGCGAGAACATGCCATGCATTCCCCAGTTCGACAAAAGCCTCGGCTTCGAGAAGCGGCTGCGCGGGTATTTGCGCGCGCTCGCCGACACGTTCGCCGATCCCGAGTGGGCGCGCATACTTCCGGCGTTGTTCTCGCTCAAGTACGAGTGCGCCGCGGTGGGCACGCTCACTGACACGGACCGCGACGAGAAGGTGGCGATGCTCACCGAGCTGCTCGACGCGGGCGCTGCCGAGGGGGCGATCCCGGCTGGACTCGAGCCGCATTCCGTTGCCGCGACGCTTTTCGGGCCGCTGATGATGTGCGTGCTGACCGGCCAGGCCGACACGGTGCACAAGGTCGCGGAGTTTGCCGTCGATCGGTTCTTGGCCAGTTACCGCCACGGCTAATCGTTGTCGGGCAAGACAAGGTCCCACCGGTCGCGACAGTCCTGACATCGGTACGCGACCACATCACCGGGAAACCACGGTCCCTCTGTTGTGAGCAGATGGCACAGCCCGCCGCAGTCGACGCATTCGATGGTCGGTTCCGGCGTCAGCACGGTCGTAGTCTGCCGCGATGCGCGTGATCGCGGGCGAGTTCGCAGGTCGCAAGCTGGTGGCCCCGGAGGGCACCACCACCCGACCGACCACCGACAAGGTGCGCCTGGCGTTGTTCAACTCGCTCACCAGCATGGGCGTTCTCGAAGGCGCGGTGGTCGCCGACCTGTATGCCGGGTCGGGCGCGCTCGGCATCGAGGCAATCTCGCGTGGCGCGCACCGATGCGTGTTCGTCGAACGTGACCGCTCGGCGCTCGTGGCGCTGCGGCAGAACATCGCCAAGCTCGGAATCGACGACCGCTGCACCGTGACGGCCTCCGATGTCATGGCATGGGTGCCCGCAATGCGCAACGTCGACATTGCTTTCATCGACCCGCCGTACTCGTTCGATGCATGGCCCGCGTTGCTCGCGGTCGTGGATGTCGAACTCGTGGTCGCCGAGGCGGACGATCCGGTCGAGGCTCCCGAGGGTTGGGAACAGTTGCGTAGTCGCCGTTACGGACGCACCTGGGTCACGACACTGCAACGGCTAGCGTGAAGGCCGCGATGGCGACGGTTCTTTACCCTGGCAGCTTCGATCCGCTGCACCTTGGTCATATCGATGTCATCGAGCAGTCGGTGGCCCTGTTCGGCAAGGTCATCGTCGGGGTGATGCACAACCCCACTAAGCCGAGCACGATGTTCACGCTGGAAGAGCGCACGGAGATGATCATCGCCAGCATCTCGTACCTGCCGTCGGTCAAGGTCGTCGGCTTCGAGGGTCTGGCGGTCGATGCCGTGAAGCAGGTGAAGGCGGCGTTCATCGTCAAGGGCTTGCGTACTGGCGGCGACTTCGAGGTCGAGCAGCAGATGGCCCACACCAACCACGCCGTCAGCGGCGTGCGGACCGTTTATCTACCCTGCAAACCGGCGCTGGTGTCGATCAGCAGCCGCTTCATTCGTGAGATCGCAGAGTTCGGCGGTGACGTCACCTCGCTGGTGCCGGCGCCGGTTGCCACCAAATTGGCCAGGCGTTTCCCGCATAATGAACGGGAGAAGTAAGTGAGCGGGTGGGTATGAGCTACGACGATGGTTACGACGACGAGGAATACGACGACGAGCCTGAGGCCGAGGACTCCGACGCGTATGTCCGCGGCACCAATGGCTACGTGGGCGATGCCGAGGCGTTGCTCCGCCGGGCCGTCGACGTCATCGCCACCGCTCCGACGATGCCGCTGTCGTCGTCGCCACGTATCGATCGCGACGAGATCATCGAGCTGCTCGAGGAAGCCCTTGCTCGGCTTCCCGACGAAATGCGCCAAGCGCGTTGGATGATCAAGGAGCGCCAGGAGTTCGTCGCCAAGACCCGCCGCGAGGCCGATGAGTTGTTGGAGTCGGCGCGTGTGCAGGCCGAGCGAATGGTGCAGCGCACCGAAGTGGTGCGCGCCGCCGAACAACGCGCTCGCGGCATCAGCGAGGCGTCGGAAAGCGACGCACGCCGCCTGCGCCACGAAACAGAAGACTTCCTCGACCAACGGTTGGGAAGCTTCGAGATTTTGCTCGACAAGCTGACCAAGACGGTGCAGGCCGGCCGTTCGCGGTTGGCGATCGGCGAGCACAAAGATGTTGAAGAGGTCGATGACGACGACGATCCGACCAAGGCGTTCTTCGACCAAGACCGGTAGGTGCTCGTGAACCCGTTGCTTGTCAACGTCGCCGAGTTGCTCCGGCGTCCCGGCAGCGAACGCGTGGTGGAAGTGGATATTCCAATAGCCGATCTAGGGGTGGACGATCCGACGCGTTTCGCAGGTGACGCAGAAGTGAGCGTGCGGCTACGTCTCGACGCGCTCAGCGACGGCATCGTTGTCGATGGAGTTCTGCGCACGTCGTGGATCGGTGTCTGTCGACGGTGCCTCGTCGACACCTCGGGCGTCGTGGAGAGCGATGTGCACGAGCTGTATCAGCGGGTCGTTACCGCTGCCGATGCGTTCGAAATCGTCGGCGAGCAACTCGACCTCCGTCCCGTCGTGCGCGAGCTGGTCTTGCTCGACGCACCCTCGACCCCGTTGTGTCGCATCGATTGCGCCGGACTGTGCCCAAATTGCGGCGTCGACCGCAACCTCGAAGACTGCGAGTGCGAGCCGCCTCCGGTCGACCCCCGATGGTCGGCTCTTGACGTCCTCAAAGAGGAGGGTTTCAAGCGCCCTTGATACGCCGCTAACCTCGTCAGAGCACCTTTTCGACCGGTAGGCCGGGAAGCGTCCTCGCTAGTTCCGGAGTCATCATGGCTGTTCCCAAGAAGAAGAAGTCGAAGTCCAAGACGCGTAGCCACCGG
>JANWKM010000046.1 GCA_025451395.1 Ilumatobacteraceae bacterium | reverse complement strand
CCGCGTTCGAGTGCAAACAATCCCTTTCGAGTACCTACTAACAGCGTCATGGTCATCCTCCTGATAGTGCTTGCATCACGGTGATCTCGGTTGTCGACTCGACTGGATCGGATTGTGCGGCCGGGTCGGTCAACTGCTCCGACCCAACGAACACGGCGACGTGTCGCCGGATTCGCGCCTGTTCGTCAAGAACGTACGACCGCACTTGCGGATGCGTTTCGAAATACGCCGCCAGGCACTCGGCAACGGTGCTGCCCTGCACATTTGCGGCCGGGCAATCGACATGTCGCCGAAGGTTGGCGGTGAACGAAATCTTCGGCATGCCACCGAGCCTAATCCCGACATATAACAGGGTTTCCCGCAGGTACTGTCACCCGCGTGGATGGCGACAACGTCAGTCAGTTAATGGCTGTGCCAACCGTGCAGATTGACAACGACCGCGTAATCGTCACCGAATGGCGCTTCGCTCCTGGCGCCGAGACCGGATGGCATCGTCATGCTCACGACTATCTCGTCGTGCCGCTGGCTGACGGTACCCTGCGCATCGAGAACCCCGACGGCGAGATTGCGGAAGCCGCGTTGAAGCACGGCGCTTCGTATTCGCGGCCGGCCGGTGTCGAGCACAACGTCTTCAATGCGAACGACTTCGAGTTCGCGTTCATTGAGATCGAGTTGCGATGACTATGCGGCGAGCGCTGATCGCGCCCGTTGCGTTCATGTTGCTCGCGACCTGCGCAAGCGACGAGTCGTCCGCGCCAACAAGCGCCGATGAATGCAGCAGTGAACTGGCACCAGGTGTGACTAACACCGCGTTGACGGCCGGCGGTGCGACACACGCGGTTCGCATCTACATCCCTCCCGTCGTGGCGGGCACGGGAGTTCTGCCGGTTGTGCTCAACTTCCATGGCCTCGGCAACAGCGGCACGTCTCAGGCCGCCTATACCGAGTATGAGGCCCTCGCCGAGAAGGAAGGCTTCATTGTCGTTCACCCAACCGGAAGCGACTTGGCAGGTGTGCCCGTATTGGAGATGGGACTCGGTTGGGAGTTGGTCAACGGATTGGACTCGCCCGACCGCGACGACATCGCGTTTGCCAACGCGTTGATCGACGAACTCGTGGCGAATTGGTGCGCAGATTCGAGCCAAATCTTCTCGATCGGATTTTCAAATGGTGCCTTCTTCACTTCTGCACTGGTGTGCGAGCTTGCCGACCGAATCGCTGGTGCGGCCTCGGTGGCGGGCTTGTATCACGCGGATGCGTGTATGCCGTCGCATCCCGTGCCCTACATCGCGTTCGCTGGAATTGATGACGAGGTGGTGCCGTTTGAAACTGGTGGGTCGACGATCTTTCCACAGCTGCGCGACACAATTTTTGTCCTTGGCACCTTCGATGCGTACGCGGCCTTTGCTGTGCAGTTCGGTTGCGATCAAGAACCCGCCACTTCTGAGGTCGGCGATGCTGTCACCCGCTACGACTACCTGAACTGCGATGATGACATACCTATGACGTTCTACGCTTTCGGCGGTGTCCCGAATGGGCACTCGTGGCCCGGCGCACCAAGCGACAGTTCCACAACCCACGAGATCGACGCCACGCTGGAGAGCTGGCATTTCTTCGAGGACCTACCGTGACGGACGCGACGAGTAATGAGTTTCGGGAGTGGCGCAACCGGGTTCTGGAACGGATGCGTGTGCTCATCGTCGCGGGTGTCACCACTGGCGCAGTCGTTGCTGGCCTCGGAAGTCGGTTGGCAATGTTGCTATTGCGGGTCACGTCGCCCGAGCGAGTGAACGGTTTGCAGAGCGACGACGACTTCACCATCGGAGAGGTCACTCTTGGCGGCACGTACAACCTGATGCTGCTTGGTGCGCTCGTCGGTCTCATCGGATTCGCCGTCTATCGACTGGTCCGACCGTGGTTGATCGGCCCACAGTGGTTTCGGCGATTGACGATCGCTCTGGCGTCAGGCGCAGTTGCGGGTTCGATGCTGGTTCACGCCGACGGGATCGACTTCACCGTGCTGAAACCGACCTGGCTCGCGATTGGGCTGTTCATTGCTTTACCGGCGCTCTTCGCCGTCACGATGGGCGTCATGGTTGACTCGGTAAGTCGACCCAACTCCTGGACGGCGCGCGGTCGATGGCGATGGCTGCTGCCAATCGTCATCGTTGCCTGCTTTCCAGTGATGGTGCTGTTCCTTGGGTTCGCGCTCGTGCCCGTTGGCATCTGGGCGCTGTCGGGCGATGTCGACTTTCCTTCCGAGGTTCGGTCCGTGCGATGGCTACCAAACGTTGTGCGCGCGGCGTGGCTGACGATCGCAGTGATTGGCCTAGTCACGCTGCTCCAGGACGTAAACGCGCTCACCTGAGTCGCCTAACATCGCCCCATGACTAGACCCATTGTCGTGGGCGTCGACGAGAGCGACACCGCCAGGCGCGCTGCGTTTAGGGCCGCTGAACTGGCAATTGCACTCAGTGCACCGTTGCACCTGGTGATGGCGGCCACCCGCCATCGGGCCGATGGCCTCAGCACCGAGACCGGGCGCCACGTCGACTGGCTCGCCGGTGCGGAACAGTTTCTCGACGGGTTGATGGGTGAGTTGCCGGGTTCAGCCATCACTCGCGCGGTGGTGCCGGAAGACCCCGCGGCTGCGATTTGTGAAGAGGCCGAGCGCGTCGAAGCACAGATGATCGTCGTCGGCAATCGTCGAGTTCAAGGAATCTCGAGGGTGCTTGGTGCCATTGCCACCGATGTTGCTCGCCGCGCGTCGTGCGACGTTCTGATCAGCGACACCACCAGCGACGCATGACCGACACAGCTGATCCGCGATTCGAGCCGCGGTATCAGGAGATCGCGACATTCATGCGCGCGCCGTACGTGCCCAGCATGGACGGGGTCGATATCGCGATGTATGGAATTCCCTACGACGGCGGCGTGACCAATCGACCCGGTGCGCGCCATGGGCCGCGCGAGATACGTAATCAGTCGTCGATCAACCGCGCCATGAACCACGCCACGCGAATCAACCCGTATGAACTCGCTCGCGTGGCCGATGTGGGCGACGTGCGCTTCGCGAAAGTGTTCGATATCGAAGCGGTGAACCACGACATCGAAACCTTCGTTCGTGCCATCCTGGCTGCTGGTGCCATTCCGTTAGCTGCGGGTGGCGATCATTCCGTGACCTACCCGATTTTTCGTGCGCTCGGCACCCGCGCCGCCCCGATCGGCATGATCCATATCGACGCGCACACTGATACGTGGGGACCGTTCAAGGGTTCGAAGTTCCATCACGGTGCACCGTTTCGCCTCGCCGTCGAGGATGGCGTGCTCGATCCCAAGCGCACTGTGCAGATTGGAATACGCGGTGGCCAGAACACCACGGACACCTGGGACTACTCACGCGATGCGGGCATGCGTGTGATTTTCATCGAGGAGTTCGAAGATCTCGGAGTTGAGGCCGTTATCGCCGAAGCCCGGCGAGTTGTCGGCGATGGGCCGACCTACGTCACGTTCGATGTCGACGGACTCGACCCGGTGTACGCACCGGGCACTGGAACGCCCGAGCCAGGAGGCATCACCACTCGTGAAGCGCTTCGGATGCTGCGCGGCTTTCGCAACCTCAACCTGATCGGCGGTGATGTCGTAGAAGTGGCGCCGCCGTTCGACCCGTCGGGAAATACCGCGCTAGTCGGCGCGACGATCATGTTCGAATTGCTGTGCCTGCTCGCCGAAGTGCGCGCATCATGAAATCTGTCGAGCAGCGCCGGGCACGATTCCACGAGCTTCATCAAGCGGGCACCTTCGTGTTACCAAATCCGTACGACATCGGCAGCGCCCGCCTTCTCGGCGCGCTCGGCTTCGAAGCGCTCGCCACCACCAGTGCCGGTCACGCGGGGACACTCGGTCGGCTCGACATGATGGTGTCGCGCGACGAACTGCTCGCTCATGTCGCGGCGATGACGTCATCGGTGGACCTGCCGTTCAATGTCGACTCCGAGCGTTGTTTCGCCGACGACCTTCCGGGCATTGCCGAGACGGTCGCCGCACTCGCTGAGGTTGGGGCTGCCGGGTGCAGTATCGAAGATTGGAACCCGGCCACGAACGCGATCGACAATTTCGATGTCGCGGGTGCACGAGTTCGAGCCGCGGCCGACTCGGCCGCCGCGCACGGCGTGCTCCTAACGGCTCGATGCGAGAACCACCTGCACGGCATCAACGATCTCGACGACACCATCCGCCGACTGAGTGCATATCGCGACGCCGGTGCGGCGGCGGTGTATGCACCGGGCCTCATTGATCTCGCTTCGATCGAGCAGGTGGTCACATCAGTGGGTGTGCCGGTCAACGTTCTGTTGATACCCGGCGGACCCACTGTCGCGCAGCTCACGAACGTCGGTGTTCGCCGGGTCTCGTTGGGTAGCGCGTTGTCGCGCATCGCTCATGGCGCGGTTGTCGATGCTGCCAAGCAGTTGCTTGGGCAGGGCACCGTCGACGCCACCGCGATGGTCGACGGTGCGCTGCTGCGCAAGGCCTTTACTGACTGACTAAGTAGTTAACTCTCGCAGTTCAGTCGGTTGAGAACGGCGGGTAAACGTCCGTCAGCAGGTAGAGGTACGCGTCGAAGCGCAGCATGACGCGCAGGCTCTTCAACACCCAATTGCGCATTGCAACGGGCCATTTGCCGGTGAAGAGCACGGCGAAGAATGCAATCCGCTGGCAAACGACTGCGACGATGAGGATCAGGACCATAAAGAGGGCAGCTGGGATAGCTACTAGCGGCCGGAAAAAACAGGTGAGCCGGTTGCGGCCTTCCAGAGTCGGCTGCAGCGTGACCCGAACTGGGTTGGCGCTCGTGTCAGTCGCGGCTGGTGAGTAGTTAAATGTCGGGAATTGATCGTGCAGAAAACCGGCGTATGCCGACGTCCGGCTTTGGTAACGCAAGGCTCCGCAGATCATGTTCGACAAGCCCTCGGGCATCTTGCCGGTGAACAGGATCGCGAACCACCCGACGAGGGCGCACAGTCCAGCTAACCCAGACAGCGCGTTGTTGATGATCAGGTGCGGGATCGCCATGAAAATCTGGCCGATTGCTCGCCAGTTGGCAATCTTGTCTGGGGTGTCAACCTCGAGTGTTGCGGGATAAGCCATGCAAGTGCTCCTCAGTGTTCGCTGGGCGGGGATTCGACCAGAGCGATCAACGCGGAGCGTACACCGCAGGCATGACCTGCTCGACGAACCGATGAACCGGGTCGAGCGACTTCGGGTGACCGAAGTCGAGTACGAAATGCTGCACGCCGAGGTCGGCCTTGTGTTGCAGTAGCTCGACCCACTGTTCGCTGTCGGCGTCGGACTCGGGTAGCGCACGCTCGACGGTCGTCGTCACCTCGATGTCGGAAGGTCTGCGACCAGCGCGCTCGGCCGCGGCGTGCACGATGCCCAACCGACGCGTCCAGGCTTCATCGTCGCGGAACGAACCGTTCCACATGTCGGCGAGGCGACCGACTAGTGGAAGCCCGATCTTCTCGCCGGAGGCGCCGACGCAGATGCGCGGTATCGGGTCGGGCAGCGGCGGTGCGCTGGCACCATCGATGCGGAAGTGGCGGCCCTCGAACGACGGTTCATCCTGCGTCCACATGAGACGGCAGATTGTGATCACTTCTTCCAATTGTTCGAAGCGCACCCTGGCGTTGGGGAATTCGTAGCCGTAGGCGCGGTATTCGTCGTCGCGCCAACCGGCTCCGATGCCGAGCGTGAATCGCCCGCCCGAGAACACTTGCAACGTTGCCGCCATCTTGGCCGTCAGCGCGGGAGGGCGATAGCCCTGGCCCAACACGTGATGGCACAACTGCACGTTTGGATAACGGGCGGCGAGCCACGTCAATGTGGTCCATCCCTCCATGAACGGGTCGGTCTTGAACTCGAATCCGTAGAAGTGATCGGCGATCCACAGCGAGTCGAAGTGCTGCAATGCCGTCGGCAAGATGTGTTGGTCCTGGTAGACCACGATCGGCTCTTGATCGCTCCATCGGTTGCCGATCACCGGCGACAACCACCCGAACTTGATTTTGCTCATTTCGTTGCTTTCATCAGGTTGTCGATCTCGTCGATATGCAGGTCGGCGAGATGCCACACATCGGGCACCAGTTCAGCGGCGGCGATGATGCCGAACTCGAGGCGATCGAGATAACTGTGCACCGTGATGTTCAAACCCATGCCGTCGGTGACAATCGAAACCGGAATGTACGACTCCATGCGAGCACCAGCGAAATAGAGCGGCTGTCGCGGACCGGGCACATTCGAGATCGTCACGTTGGTGGGTAGGTTGATCCGCCCCGCGATGCGCGACATCAAGCGCATCGCCGCCGTCGCAACCACGGGCGACGCTGTTTGCGCGACATCGCTGAGCGTGTCGGCCGGCACGAGATCGAATTGGCCTTTGGCCGTCACCATCGCCGCTCGACAGAGCGCGACTCGTTCCAGTGGATCGGCGCAGTTCGTCGGCAGATCGGCGACGATGCCCGACACCCTGTTGGTCCACGGGTCGGCTTCAGTGCCGCTGCGGATCGACACCGGCACCATTGCGCGCAACGGTTTGTCGGGCAGCGCATCGTGCTCGATGAGGTACTGCCGCAGCGCACCAGCACAGATCGCCATCACAACGTCGTTCACCGTGCCACCCGTCGCGTTCTTCACCGCCTTGATGGTCTCTAACGAAGTCCCGCGCATCGCGAACCGACGTTGTG
>JANWKM010000045.1 GCA_025451395.1 Ilumatobacteraceae bacterium | reverse complement strand
CACAACGGCGTTCGATGAAGCGTGTCATTTCTACGGCGAGCTACTCGGGTGGCCAGTCACCCACGAATGGCCGGCAGGCGACGGTGGTGGACGCGGACGAATCTTCGGTTACGGCGACACGGCTCGCCTCGAGTTCATCGAGCGAGCGGAGGAAGATCCGGTCGAAGGCATTTTTGTCTCGGTTGAAGTCGATGATGTCGTTGCGGTGCACGATCGCCTGAAGGCCGCTGGCGTGGTAATACTGCGCAGCCTTGCCGACATGACCTGGGGCCACCGCTCGTTCGCGGTTCACGATCCCACCGGCATCGAACTGGTTCACTTCCAAATGATTCCTGGGCACGCCTAACTCTCTTTGGGCGTCAGGCGTGACTGGCGTCGACAATGCAAAACCGGTTGCCTTCTGTGTCGGCCAAGACCACCGAGTCAGAGAGGATCGAGTAGTCCCAGGGCACACGAGTTGCGCCAAGCCGCACAAGTCTGTCGATCTCGGACGACTGCTCCGCCGAACTGTCGACCACTAAGTCGACATGGACCCGCGGCCGTTCCTGAACCGGAGTGGTCGACCGATGCACCGCAATGCGCGTTCCGACACGATCGGGTGGCACCAGAATTGTGAAGTCATCGCTGGCGCCTGGGAACCGGACGACTTCGTAGCCGAACACGCCGGCCCAGAAGGCGACTGCACGGTCAACATCGTCGGCACCCAGAACGACCGTCCCAAGGCGTAACACAATGCGAGTCTCGCGCAGCCCATCTCAGGTTCACGCGGTGGGGCTAACAAGAATCGAACTTGTGACCTCATCCTTATCAGGGATGCGCTCTAACCAACTGAGCTATAGCCCCCAGTAGCGGTAGGCAAGGCTAGCGGGCACGGCCCGAAACCCTCAATCGATTGGCGGCTCGTCGCGCGACGGTGGCGGCGGACGCAACAGCCTGGGCCACGTGACGACGCGCTGCTCATGCGCGACGACCTCTTCTTCCAGCACGGTGACGCGTACGCCGCCGACAAGGTCGGTGATGAGGTTGAACATCGTCGCCGCCAGCACCGCGAGACCGGTGAGGCCGACAACTCCAAACAGCCCAGCGATCCACGCATTGTGGTAGATCTCGCCACCCTTCAACTCGAAGGTCTGCCATCCGAAGCTCTCGAAGAAGCGTTCTACGTTCTCGATCGTGCCGGTGTTCTCGGCCACTCGCCACAACATCGCGCCGGCAGTCAAACAGACCGCGTAAAGGAAGATGTTGAAGAGCAGCGCGATCTTGAAAACGCTCCACGTGTCGACGTGGCGGACCACACGCGTCACCCGCCGCACCCGCGGCCGGTGCCGAGGAACGACCACCGGTTGCAACGAATGCGCCATCTTCTTGGTCACCCGCAGAACCTTGGGTTTGAACGCAGTTCGTGCCCAAAGCTTCAACCCATTGATCTTCAACCGCGCCTTTTCGCCCGGTGTCTTCTCGTCCGGAGTCTTCTCGCTCGGTAACTCGTCGGGAACAGGTTCGGGCTCGCCGGGAATGATCTTCGGAAACACGTACGGCACCAAAGCCTCAACGCGTATCTCGACTGGTTTGTCAACAACCCGTGCCTGTTCAACGACCTGCGCCTGTTCAAGGTCGTCGAAGAAATCGAGATCCCGCGCAACCTTGTCCTCCGCAACCTTGTTCTCCGCAACCTTGTTCTCCGCAACCCTGGCCCTCGCGACTTCCGGCTTCGCTGCTGGCTTCTGAAGGACTGGGTCCTCAAAAACCAAGAGGTCATCGAAGACCTGCAACTCGGCAGTAATTGGTGCCTCGACTATTTCGCGAACGGCTGGTTCGCGAACGGCTGGAGGTTGAACTTCCGGTGGATCCGGTCGTGTCGTCGTTGGCGCGCGCTTTCGCGGCGTGGGTTGCTTCGGTCGTGCGGGCCTCGTCGCGGTCGGCCCGTTGGGAAATAGCTCTGGCTTCGGTGCCGCCTTCTTGCGTGCCGCACGTGGCGCGGCGGCAGCTTCAGCCGACGCCGCCATCAGCGGGTCGATTCGATCGGCGACCGTTGTCGCCGACGAGCTGGCTGCTGCCTTTCTTGGCCGCGCCGGCGCCTTGCGTTGAACGGCTGGTCGCTCACCAGCGGGCTTGCGCGCACGGGGCGCGGGCTTACGCTCCGTAGGAGGTACGCCGTCGTCCACGAAACGAGTGTACGCAAGCGCTCGCTTTCAAGGGGCGCGCGTCGCGCGGGCACTCGCCGATTCGTCACCGACCCGCACCTCAACGAACACTTCGTCGCCGACCATCAAGAACGCTGTCAGCACACCCTCGTTGGCAATTGCCAGCTGCTCGGCCGCGTCGCGACCGCCGACCACACCGGCCAACGCGGCAGCGTCCGCGGCCAACCGCGCCTGCTGGCTGTCGATCAGTCGCGAGTTGAAGCGCCCGATTGCCACCGTGAACACCACCGCCACGACGACCACGGCGAGCACTAGAACAATTGCTTGCCCGCGATCGCAACGCTTCTTGAACGTCAACACACATTCCATCGCACCCTGCTCTCATCGGCAATGCTGATGGCGCCGTTGGCGCGATGGTCTACTCCTCGTCGGTGGCGAGAATTGGTGCAACCGAGGCGACGGTTTGGCCGCTGTCGAGGCTCATCACGCGCACACCGGTGGCGGCGCGCCCCTGCGAACTGATGTCGCGGACTGGCATACGGATGGTGACGCCGCCGCTGGCCACGGCAACGATTTCGTCTTCGAGGCCGACCATGAACGCCGCCACCACGTGGCCCTTCTTGCCGGTGAGCTTGATGCCGATGACGCCCATCCCACCGCGGCCCTGCACGTTGAAGTGTTCGAGTTGTGTGCGTTTGCCGTAGCCCGATTCGGTAACGATGAGAATCGCGGTGTCGTCGCGAGCGACATCGACAGACACGACTACGTCGCCGGGCCGCAGTTTGATGCCGCGCACACCGGAGGCGGCACGACCCATCGCCCGCACCGTTTTCTCGCGGAAGCGAATGTTCATGCCCTTGCGGGTCACGATGAAGATGTCGTCGCTACCGCTCGTTTCGATGACCTTCACCAACTCGTCGCCTTTGCGCAGGTTGATCGCGATGAGCCCATCGCGGCGGCCGCTGTCGTACTCGTTGAAGGCTGTCTTCTTGACAACACCCTGGCGAGTCGCAAAGAACAGGTACCGCTCGCTGGCGAAGTCGCGCGTGTCGATGATCGCCTGAATCGTTTCGCCCGGTTGCAAGGGCAACAGGTTGACGATCGGCATTCCCTTGGCGGTGCGTTCGCGCTCGGGCAGGTCGAGCGCCCGCAGGCGGTAGACCTTGCCACGGTTGCTGAAGAAGAGCAGGAAAGCGTGGGCGGTCGTGAAGATGACGTGGCGAACGATGTCGTCGCTCTTCAACTTGGCACCACTGACGCCACGACCACCGCGGCCCTGTGTCTTGAACGACCCCGCCGGAACGGACTTGACGTACTGGGCCTCGGTCATGACGACGACCAGTTCTTTGTCGTCGACGAGATCGGTCATGCTCATCTCGCCCGAGTCGAACGTGATCGGGCACACCCGCGGAGTGGCGAACCCGTCCTTGATCGCAGTCATCTCGGTCTTGATGACCGTGCGCAACTTCTTGGGATCGTCGAGGATGCTCTGCAGTTCGACAATGCGCTCCTTGACATCCTTCAATTCGGTTTCGAGGTCGATACGGCTGAGCTTGGTGAGCTGCGACAGGCGCATTTCGAGAATATCGATCGCTTGAATCTCGCTGAAGCTGAACGGCTTCTTCATCAAGCCGGCCTTGGCCGCCGCGGGATCGTCGCTACCACGAATGAGCGCGATCACCTCATCGAGCACGTCGAGAGCCTTGAGGCGACCCTCAAGTTTGTGCTCGCGCTCTTTAGCGCGCTTCAGGCGGAACTCGCTACGACGCGTGATGACCTCGACCTGGTGGCGGATGTACCCCTCGAGGGCCTGCGTCAGGGTGAGTGTGCGCGGCACACCATCGACAAGCGCCACCATGTTCACCGGGAAGCTGGTCTGCAACTGCGTCAGCTTGAAGAGGTTGTTCATCACTACGTTGGCATTGGCATCGCGTTTCAGTGTGATGACGAGGTTGGTCTTCGCGGCAGCGGACGCGTCGTTGACGTCGGCGATGCCATCGAGTTCACCAGCATCCACGAGTTCTTGAATACGGCCAGCGATTGCGTTACAGCTGGTCTGATACGGCAGCTCGGTGACCAGGATATGCATCTGGCCGCGTTTGCCTTCTTCGATGGTTGCTGTCGCGCGCACCTTGATGCTGCCACGCCCGGTGCGATACGCGTCCATGATTCCGGCGCGCCCGAGGATCGTGCCACCACTGGGAAAGTCGGGACCTTTCACAAACTGCATCAGGTCGTCGGGGGTCGCGGTCGGATTGTCGATCAGGTGGATCGCGGCGTCGATGACCTCCCCGAGGTTGTGTGGCGGAATGCTGGTGGCCATGCCGACGGCGATGCCCTGACTGCCGTTGACCAAAAGGTTCGGGAAGCGCGACGGCAACACCGACGGCTCTTCAGTGGTGTTGTCGTAGTTGGGCAACATGTCGACGGTGTCTTCGTCGATGTCGGCCAACATCTGCATTGCCAGCGGATGCAAACGGCACTCGGTGTAACGCTCGGCAGCCGCGGAAAAATCGGGACTCCCATAGTTACCGTGGAAATCGATCAACGGATGACGCAGGCTGAACGGTTGTGCCATACGCACGAGCGCGTCGTAGATCGCGCTGTTGCCGTGCGGGTGATACTTCGCCATGGTGTCGCCGGTGACGCGCGCCGACTTCACGTGCGCGCGGTTCGGCCGGAAACCCTGCTGGTCCATGTCCCAGATGATGCGGCGATGCACGGGCTTGAGCCCGTCGCGCACGTCGGGCAGCGCGCGCGACATGATGACCGACATCGCGTAGTCGAGGAAGCTGCGCTCCATCTCGTCTTGCAGTTGAATCGGTTCGACCTCGTCGTTGCCGGGGCCGCCGGCGGCAGGTGGTTCTGAGGGCGGCGGTGGCGTGGGCGGTTTTTTAGTTGCCATCTCAGAAGTCCAGATTCCGTACGTCGCGGGCGTTGGTGGTGATGAACTGTTTGCGCAGGTCGACGTCGTCGCCCATCAGCGTGCTGGTGATGTCGTCGGCCAACGCGGCATCGACGACGTTGATGCGCAGCAGCGTGCGCGTGCTGAGATCCATCGTGGTCGGCTTCAGCTCTTGCCAGTCCATTTCGCCGAGGCCCTTCAGGCGGTTGAAGTCGTTCTTGTGGTTGGGGTTGATCTCGAGAAACACGTTCTTGGCTTGCTCGTCTTTCAAGTAGACCTTCTCTTTGCCGACCAGCGTGGAGAACAGCGGCGGCTGCGCGATGTAGACGAAACCGGCCTCGACCAACTTGCGCATCTGCCGGTAGAAGAACGTGAGCAGCAGGGTACGGATGTGGCTGCCGTCAACATCGGCGTCGCACAGGATGATCACCTTGTGGTAGCGAGCCTTCGTCTCATCGAACTCTGCGCCGACACCGCCACCAATCGCAGTGATCAGCGCTTGAATCTCGTTGTTCTTCAACATCTTGTCGAGGCGAGCGCGCTCGACGTTGAGGATCTTGCCCCGGATTGGTAGCAGCGCTTGCGTGCGCGGGTCGCGCGCGTTGAGGGCAGAACCGCCAGCCGAGTCGCCCTCGACGATGAACAGTTCGCTTTCAGCCGGGTCGCCGCTGCTGCAGTCCTTCAACTTGTCGGGCATGCCTGCCCCGGCGAGTGCGGTCTTACGGCGAATTGCGTTGCGCGCGTTCTTGGCGGCGACACGAGCTTGCGCGGCAGCAACGCCCTTCTTGACGAGCTTGTTGGCTTCGGCGGGGTTCTCTTCCAGCCATTCGGCGAGACGCTCGTTGGTGGCCTTCTGCACGAAACTGCGCATCGGCACGTTGCCCAACTTGGCCTTCGTCTGCCCTTCGAACTGCGGATCGCGCAACTTCACGGAGATGATGGCCGTCATGCCCTCGCGAATGTCTTCGCCGAGCAGATTGTCTTCCTTCTCTTTCAGCAGGTTCTTGGCACGTGCGTGCTTGTTGACGACGCTGGTGAGCGCGGTCTTGAAACCCTCGACGTGCATGCCACCCTCGATGGTGGAAATGCCGTTGGCGTAACCGTGAAGGCCCTCGTAATAGCCGGTGTTCCACTGAATGGCGATGTCGAGCGTTTGCCCACCGTCGTCGTCTTCGTCTTCGAAGTGGGCGACCTTGCTGAACAGTGCCTCTTTGGAAGCGTTGAGGTGCTTGACGAAGTCGACGATGCCACCGCGGTATTGGTAGGTGACGTCTTGTTCCTTCTCGGGCCGCTCGTCTTTGAACACGATCTCAAGGCCCTTGTTGAGAAAGGCCATTGTTTGCAAGCGCTCGAGCACGGTACGCGCTACGAACTCGGTGCCCTCGGCCATGAACACCGTTGGGTCTGGCCAAAAGGTCACGGTCGTTCCGCTCTTGCGGCCACGCGCCGGGGTGGGCCCGACCTTGGCGAGCTTGCCCTGCGGCTTGCCACCCTTGGCGTACTCCTGGTGATAGCGCGTGCCGTCCTTGTCGATCTCGATCAGCAGTCGTTCGCTGAGCGCGTTGACGACGCTGACGCCGACACCGTGCAGTCCGCCCGACACTTTGTAGCTACCACCGCCGAACTTGCCGCCGGCGTGCAGCACAGTGAGCACGACCTCGGCCGCGCTCTTGCCCTTGTGGGGACCGGTGGGATACGGATCGACGGGAACACCGCGACCATTGTCTTCGACACGGCACCCGCCGTCGGCCAAAAGGGTGACGTTGATGCGCGTGCAGAAGCCCGCCATTGCTTCGTCGACCGAGTTATCGACGACCTCCCAAATGAGGTGATGAAGGCCCGCCAAACCGGTGGAACCGATGTACATTCCGGGCCTTTTTCGGACCGGATCGAGCCCCTCTAAAACCTGAATATCTTTCGCGCCGTAATCGGCACTGGGCTGCTTGTCGCTGGACGACACTCGTACCTCGTTCGCTTGGAGAAAACAGGCCTTGACCTGCGGTTTTATTGGCGACTTCAGAGCTCGCCCCGTGCCCGGCAGCCTTCGTCGCGACGCATGTACAGCCTACCTGAGGGGTGTCGTCAAGAGGTGCGTTTCCGGCGCGTTTCGAGCCCTTTCGCGCGCCAGTTTTTTGAGCGCTGAAAAGCGCGCCGACCGGCTACGGCTTGGGCAGGAAATCGACCAGTAACGCGCTCAATTCGTCGGCTGCCTCGAGCTGCATCCAGTGACCGGCACCCTCGATGCGTTCGTAGCGCCACGAACCGTCGACATAGCGCTTCGAACTGGTCATTCCGGCCTCGTCGAGGGCGAAGTCGCCCGAACTCCACACCCCCATTGTCGGTGCTTGAACCTGCGGGAAGGCCAACGGCGGTTCCAGCCACGTGCGAGGGTGCACGTTGGCCCGATACCAGTTCAGCGCGGCGGTGAGCGCGCCCGGGCGAGAGAGACCTTTCACGACTTCGTCGATGTCGGGGTGGTGCGACCAGGCGCGCATGTTCGCAAAGTCGTTGTCGGACAGCCACCGTTCGGCGATGTCTTCGAACTGGAACAGCAGCATGTACCACGACTTCTCTCGCTGGGCGAATCCGACGCCGGCGAAGGCCGACGGATGGCCGACCGACAGCGCAGCCAGGTGGTCGACGCGATCGGGGACGAACGCGGCCATTGCCCACGCGAGCGCGGCACCCCAATCGTGACCGACGACGTGGGCGCGTTCCACTCCGAACGAATCGAGAACGCCGAGCACATCGCCAACGAGATCGAGCACGCCGTAGCGGTCGACCTCGGCGGGCTTCGATGATTCGCCGAAACCGCGCAGATCGGGGGCGATGACGCGGAAGCCAGCATCGACAAGTTTTGGCACCTGGTGTCGCCACAACGCATGCGAGTCGGGAAAGCCGTGCAACAACACGACGGCCTGGCCGTCGCCTTCGTCTTGAACGGCGAAGGTCAGATCGCCAATCGAAATGTTCTTCATAGTCGGTCCTTTCTCACGCGGCGACGAGGGCGAGTAATTCCGTGCGGTCGGGGCCGGGCAATGGTGTTGGGTCGGCCAGGGCGATCGCCCGTTCAGCGACGCCAGGGGACGACAGCACGTCGACGTTGCGTTCAAGCACCATGGCCACCTTCAGGAAGCGGCGCAGCAGGTCGGCGTCCTTAGTAACTGCGTTGGCCAACGCGTTGCTGAGATTCCAAATGCGATCGTCGGTCTCGTACTGACGGCCGGCGATCACTGCTTCGATCTCGGCCAAACGGTGGCGATCGATAGCGAGCGTGTCGGCAAACCATGGCTCGGCGTGCTCTGCGGTCAACTCGCCCCAACGCGTCGCCACCGCGCGAGCGTCGTCCAGCGGAACCTCCCGCAACAGTGATCGCAGTGCTGCGGCGTGGACAATTCCCAGCGAGATACCGCGCCCGAGCGAGGGATTGGTACATGCCCACGCATCGCCCAACGGAACGATGCCGGTGGCAACGGGCAAGCCATCGACGACGTACGTTCGCTGGCGGTCTTCGATCTTGGCCATCAACTTCACATCCGTGATTGGCTCAGCATCAATCCAGTGAGCGACGAATGGATAAGAGCGCACGACTCGTTCCCAACAGTCGACATCGAGCATGCCCCGCAGTGCTGAGTCTTTCGAGCTGGTGATCACCCCCACGCCCCACGTTCCGTTGTCGGCGGGCAGCGTGAGCACCGAGACTGAGCCGTAGTGCTGCAGCAGGCCACCGAAGGCCGGCGGGATCGACCCATCGGCCGAGCGAAAATGGCGGCCGTAGTACACGAACCCGGAGTCCTCGATCATCTCCTGGGGTCCGGGCGACCCCGCCTCGCGCAACCATGCTGGAACCGATGAGCGGCGACCGCCGGAGTCGACGACGAGATCGGCGGTGATGTCGCCGCCGGACTCCGTGCGCACGCCGTTGACATGAACAACGCCGTCGGGTCCCACACTCGTGAGCAGACCGGCTACCCCGACGCCTCGGCGGATCGTCAGGCCAGATGTCTTCGCAGCAAAGGCGGCGATAACGGACTCGCCCACCGGTCGACGGGCGGTGACCGCTTCGAAGCGCTCGTCGCCGTCGCGCCATCCACCCGTGATCTCATCGGGGATTCCTGCCAGCGGGTTCATCCGCAACGCGCCAGCGGCGACCATTGCATCGGTCAAGCCGGGTAGCTCAACTTCGGCGACGGTGCGGAATCGCGCAAGGAAGAAGTGCAGTTGGCGGAATTGATTGACGCCGCGCCTGTCCCATTCGTCCCACGCTGTATCGGGTGGCGGTGGTGGCGTTGGATCACGTTCGAGCACGGTGACGTCGTGGCCGTCGTTGGCCAGCATCGTCGCTGCACTCACGCCGACGATTCCGCCACCCACAAACACAATTCGTGCCACTGCATCCCCTCTCGACCCAGACCCGACGGCTAGCGAGCCAAGACTAAGTCAGCGAGCGACGCGTACGTCGATGCGTTCGATGGTGGCACCGGCAATTTCGACGAGGCGTTCTTTGAGAGATGATTCGAGGAACTTCAACTGCGTCGCCCATGCAGGGTCATCGACCTGCACGACCAGGGTCGTGCCATCGAGCTTTACGGGTTGGACGTGTGCTGCCAGCGCGTCGCCGACCGCTTCCTCCCACCGACCGAAAACACCGCCGAGCGCGCTCGACGAGGCGACGCCATCGGGAGTGCCGTCGGGGCGCAGCGAACGAACTACGTCGTGCAGGCTGTCGCCCAACCGGACCGGTTCGTCCTCTCGCATTGCTTCCACTGTGCCAGCTGGACACCCGGTTTGTTGGGCGGTAAGCGGTTGATGATGTGACAGTGCGGTTACATATGGGGCGGTTACAGGCCGGGGTTTAGACGCGGTTTCCATTTTCAATACGGATCACCGCGTCGGGGTGCGCCGCTTCTGGCAACACGCCGGCGGTCGTCAGCACTACTTGACCGGGAGGCAAGTGATGTAGCAGCGCCGCGCAACGCGACGGGTCGAGTTCGCTGAGCACGTCGTCGAGCACCAGCACCGGCGAATTGTCGGCGATCTCGGCGACCAATCGATGGGCAGCGAGCCGCAGCGCCAGCGCCAACGTCCGTTGCTCACCCTGCGACGCGTGAGTGCGCGCCGGCAGTCCCGCGATGAACAGGTCGGCGTCGTCGCGGTGCGGTCCGACTGTGCTCACACCGCGACGTACATCGGCGTCGCGAGCCGCGGACAACGCGCTCGCCAAACCGTGTTCGCGCCACGCTGGCTGATAGCGCAACTCAATTTCGCTCGCGCGCTCGGCCAGTTGATCGTAGGCCTCGGCGACAGTTGGTCGCAGCTGCGTCGCGAGCTCTGAACGCGCATGCCCGAACTGATCGCCGGCTTTGGCAAACTTCGCGTCCCACACATCGAGTGTCGCTTCAGTGTCGGCGGTCAAGCGACCGTTGACCTGCTTCAACAACGTGTTGCGCTGCTTGACGATGCGATCCAACTCGAGCCGGAGCGCGTCGTACTTGAGTGCCATCGCGACGAGTGTGTCGTCCATGAAGCGACGCCGATCGTTTGGTGCGCCTTTCACCAGTTGCAGATCGTCCGGCGAGAACACGGTGACGCGCATGACACCCAGTAATTCCCGCGCGCGACCGAGTTTGTTCCCGTTGACTTGTGCCCGATTGCGCCCGTGGCGATTGATCTCGAGCTCGATCGCGACCTCGCGTCCGTCGGAATGCATCACTGTTGCGCGCAAAATTGCGCTGTCGCTGCCGACACGGATCAGTGCATCGATTGGGGCGCCGCGAAAACTGTCGAGCGACGCCAAGTACGCCAGTGCCTCGGCGAGATTGGTCTTGCCTTGACCGTTCAACCCGACAACCGCCGTTGTGCCCGGGTGGAATTCGAACGCGACGTTCGTGTAGTTGCGAAAGTCGACCAGCTCGAGCCGCGACACGATCACGGCATCAGCCTACGAGTGACCCGAATTACGGGACGCGGACGGGCATCAGCAAATAGAGGTAGTCGTCGTTGCCGACACCACGCACGACGGCCGGCTTCAATGCGTCGAGCGTGAACAGCGTGATCGACGTGCCGTTGCACGCTTCCACGCCGGCCGCGAGATAGTCGGGGTTGAACGCGACGGTCAGCTCGCCACCCTTGAACTGTGCATCGAGTTCTTCGGTGGCGTTGCCGACGTCTTGCGTGATCGCGGTGAGACGCAACGTGTCGCCACCCATCTGCAGACGAACAGGAGTTGCATCCTTGGCCAGAATCTTGACCCGGCGAATGGCTTCGAGTAATGGCTCGCGCTCGACCGTCAACGTGTTGGGGTGCGACGCCGGAATCAGTTGGCGATAGTTGGGGAACTCACCTTCGATCAATCGCGTCGTCAACCGGGTAGAGCCGACTTCGAAAGTGGCGTCGCGGTCGCCGAGGCGCATCGTGACGTCGTCGCCACCGCTGACCAAACGCTGCAACTCGGTCAGCGCACGACCTGGCACCAGCACTTTCTGATCTGCCGACAACACCTGTTGACCAACGAGATCGCGAACTGCGAGCCGATACGAGTCGGTGGCCACGATGCGCAGCCCGTCGCCCTCGGCAGTCATCATCACGCCGGTCAGTATCGGTCGCGCTTCGTCGGTGCTTGCCGCGCGCACGACTTGCCGTAGCGCGTCGCCAAATTGTGCTGCTGGCAGCGTGACCGAACTTGTTGCCGGCGCGGCGAGCTTCGGATAGTCATCGAAGTTCAGTGGACGCACCATGAAATTCGAGCGCCCATTGCTGATGCTGACTTCTTCGCCGTCGCCCGCGACCTCGACCTTGCCCTGGCCGAGCGAGCGCACGATGTCGGCCGATAAGCGCGCCGGCAACACAACGCCGCCGTCCTTGTCGCCACCGACCTCGATAGAGAGCTGAATGGTCAGATCGAGATCGGTACCGGTGATCGTGAGTTTGT
>JANWKM010000044.1 GCA_025451395.1 Ilumatobacteraceae bacterium | reverse complement strand
GAATCAATCACCAGTCGTTCCGGGCTGCCCGACAAGTCCAAGTTCCCAATGCTGTAGGGCGTCTATGTCCTTCGCGCCGGGTCGATGACACTCATGATTCCGTGACACCTTGCCTTGTGTGGACAGCCGATTTCAGGCAGTGTGAGCGAATGAAAACGCGCCATGCACGTGTATTGCTCGTCGGAGGGCTGCTCCTCGCCGCCTGTGACTCGGGGGGCACCGCCGACCCGACGACTACCACCGTTGAGTCGACGACCACCACTGTCGCACCCACGACCATCGCACCCACGACTGTCGCACCCACGACCGTGGCGCCGACAACCGTGCCCGCGCCGGGTGAGCTGTTCTTCGTTGACGGCGCGCTGCTTGGCATCAACCTGGGTACGGAACTCAGCTTCGCCGAGTCGGCCCTCGGACTCACCGCAGTTCCGTTCGACGAAGCGGCGTTCCATTCGACGGAAAATGCGTGCACCAGCACCAACGACGCGGTGCAGATCGAAACCGGCGGCTTGAAGTTCGTCTTCGAGACCGACAGGCGCGGCGCAACCCCCATAACGATCATGACGAACTGGATCTACGTCGGCGGGCCAGCCGCCGGGTACACGGGAATCGTGGCACCGGGCGATGTCAGAGTCGGGGACCCACGAAGCGAATTGGAAGCGGCAAATCCAGGTTTCACGGACCTCATCAGAAGCATCTACGTCTCCGCGCCTTTCGAACTGTATTACGGAGTCGAGAGCGGCAACGTCGACTGGTTCGGCATGATCGTCTGCCTGCTGGAGGAATAGCTGTAGCGAGCGACTCAGCCAGCGTCGGCCGGGTTGACGTTTCTTCCTGGTGCGACGACTTTGTCGATCGCGTCGCGAACGCCAGCGGGGAGTTTCAGCATGCCAACACCCAGCAGATCATCCAGTTGGGCGAGCGTGCGCGGGCCGATGATGGCCGACGTGATCGTCGGATCGTCGAGCACGAACGCGAGCGACAACTGCTTGATCGACATGTCTGCCTTCTTCGCGATCTTGATCAGTGCCGCAACCAGCCTCTGCTTCTCTTCGCGTATCGGCTCTTGGCTGTGATCGAAATGCTCGGGCTGGCGCAGTGCTCGCGACAGCGCCTCCTCCGAACCGGGCGCGCCCTTCTGGTACTTGCCGGTCAGCCAGCCTCCGTTTAATGGCGACCACACGATCACGCCAACGCTGTGGCGTCGACACGCAGGTAGCACCTCGCTCTCGATGCCCCGCGCAAGTGCCGAGTAAGGCGGTTGCTCACTCGTCGGCCTCGTGACACCCAAAGCGGTCGCTCGCTCGTGAACCTCATCGAGCTGCGTGGCGTTGAAGGTCGAGGTTCCGATCGCACGCACCTTGCCCGACGTCACCAGCTCGTCGAATGCAGCCAAGGTCTCGTCGATCGGCGTCGTCGAATCTGGCCGGTGCATCTGATACAGATCGATGTAATCAACCTGTAAACGGCGCATGCTGTCCTCACATGCCCGCATGATCCAGCGCCGCGATAACCCACTTCGTTGCGGATCGCTGTCCATCGGGCAACCAGCCTTGGTTGCCAGCACGACGTCTTCGCGAAGTCCTTTCAGCGCCTTACCGAGCATTCGTTCCGATGCCCCGTCGTCATAGATGTCGGCAGTGTCGAACAGTGTGATACCCGCATCAAGCGAACGGGCCACGATCCGCTGGCACTCGTCGATGTCGGGGTTGCCCCACTGGCCGAACATCATCGCGCCGAGCGCCAGACTGCTGACCTCGATTCCGCTGTGGCCAAGAGTCCGTGTCGTAATAGGCATGAGGGGTTACTCGAGTCCCGCTTGTTGCTTGAAAACGAGGCTATCCCAGTAATCGGTGCGATGGGCGATGAGCCCGTCCACAATGCGGAGTCGCATCACACCGCGCACTGCAATGTCGCGATCATTCACTCGCGAGTGCAATGTGTATGCGACGGCAACTCGATCATCTTCGGCGATCACTTCCTCAACCTCGTAGCGGATGCCTGGCATCGAGGCCAGGAACTTCGGTACACGTCGCACATATTCGGCCTTGCCGACACACCCACTTCCGAATGCGGCCGTGTGCTCGTTGACGAAGTCGTCGGTCACCAGTGACGTGATCGCATCGGGATCACCGGTGCCAAACGCAGCGAGGTACGCCAAACCCACTTCACGCGCACTACGCGCGCTCACGAGCCCCAAACTTCTTGAGCTTTCTCGTAGACGCCCTGATCAAACGAGAATTCGATTACGTTGCCGTCGGGATCGGTGCACGCACAGATGTAACCGATCGGTGGCGGCATCCACTGCGGCTCCCACATCAAGCAGCCAGCCGCACGACCCTTCTCGGCGATGGCGTCGACTTCTTCCTTGCTCGGCATCTCGATTCCGATGTGGGCGAATGGCGCCAGGATCGGCTGCTTGCCCTTGTGCTGATCGCGGATGAACGACACGAGTACGAGGATGAACGGCTTATCGCCCTGATCGGAATGGCCCATCCACGCCCCTTGACCATCGGCGTCCTCGCGGCGATCGAGCAAGCGCAGCGGCGTGAAATCTTCGTACCACTTGATCGTCGCGTCCATGTTGGTCGCCGGCAATGCGACGTGTGTCCAGCGCACCGAGGCCGGGCGTAACCGCGTGCTCTCACTCATTTGTGTAGCCCTTCGGAATCACAGGATCCGGTCCGCCCTTGGTCCACAGAACGACGGTTGTCCCCCACGGATCTTCGAATGCACCGTTGAACCCGTTGAACTCTTTCCAATAATGATGCCGCCACAAGATCTTGCCGCCGAACTTCTCGGCCCGATCGAGGATCGCGTCTTCGTTGTCGTCGTCGCTGACCAAGATCCACACGCGCACGCCGCGGCCGCCACTGGCCAACTTGCGCGGCTCGGTGCCGGCGGGGTCAGGATGCGGCCGGTAGTTGCCCACGTCGGCGAAGCCGACATGGAGGTTGCCAACGGTCGAATCAGAGCCGTCTTCCAGTGGGAAGAACCCACCGGGTACAGCACGATGGAAGACGCCGGTCGGCCGACCCTCCACCTCCCAGTTGAAGACGTCGCCGTAGAAGCGTGCACACGCCTCGACGTCGTCGGACGGAAAGTCCACGAAGATCAGAGTGTTCGGTTTCACGGGATCAAGATAGCAAGTCCCGCGGACGGATATGGACTGATGGTCTGACCAAGGGGCCGCGATGGATCGTCTAGTCTGCGGCCGTGCCCCGGATCCTGTGCGACAACGCCGCGCTGCGTAATGCGTGGTATGCGGTGACACGCAGCGTCGACCTCGGCGCTGCGCCGGTCTCGATCACGCTGCTCGACACCAAGGTCGTGCTCTATCGGTCGGCCGGCAAGATCGTCGCTGCGCCCGACCGCTGCCCGCACCGCGAGGCGCCGCTTTCGGAAGGTCACCTGGCCAACGGTTGCCTTGTCTGCCCCTATCACGGTTGGACCTATGGCGCCGAGGGGCGTTGCGTGCGCGTTCCTTCTAGCGCCGAGCACATTCCTGTTCCTCCGCGAGCACACCTCGCTACATATACGACGGCAGAGAAATACGGCCTCGTGTGGCTGTGCATCGGCGAACCGGGGCCGGGCGCGCGCGACATTCCGGTCATTCCACAGGAGGACGATCCCAAGTTCCGACGTATCAATACTCCGGTCGACGTGTGGCGATCCTCGGCCACTCGCATGGCCGACAACTTCCTCGACATCAGTCATTTTCCTTTTGTCCATGTCGGAACCTTCGGTCTCGCGCAGGAGACCGAGGTGCCAAAGGTGAAGTTGGAGGAGTTGGACAGCGGCTGGTACGGCTACAAGTACGAAGTTCGCGCGAGCAACTCCGCGCTCGGCACGCTGGCGAGCGGCCAATCAACCGACGTAGTCGACCGTGCGATGAGCTCGGGTTTTCATCTGCCATTCGATGTACGCAGCACCATCGCGTACAGCGGAGGGTTGGAACACATTCTCTTACTGCTCTCCACACCGATTGACGACGTCACCTCGTATTTCACATTCGTTGTCTGGCGCAACGACGACTTCTCGGTGTCCGCCGAGGAGATCATCCGCTTCGACCTGGCGATCGGTGCCGAGGACAAACGAATGCTCGAGAAGCTCGATGGCGTGCTGCCACTCGACAAGACCACACTCGTCAACGCGCAGGCCGACAAGGCGTCGGTCGAATGGCGTCGACGGCTGAACGAAGCAATGAGTGCATGAACTATGGTCTGACCATCAGTCCAAGACTGTGAGGGGGTACCTGGGATGCCGATCACACGGATGAATCACGCGGTTCTCTATGTGCGCGACGCGCGCCAGACGCAAGCGTTCTACTCCGACGTTCTTGGCTTCACGACCGTCATCGAGCACGACGCCGGCGCGTATGTCTTCATGCGTGCGCCGGCTTCCGACAATCACCACGACATCGCCTTCTTCTCGATCGGTGCCGGTGCTGGCCCGACCCAAGCAGGCAAGAGCACCGTCGGCATGTACCACCTGGCGTGGGAAGTGCCGACACTCCACGAGCTGGAGACCATGCGCGAACGACTCGCCGACGCTGGCGCGCTGATCGGCATGAGCGACCACGGCGTCAACAAGAGCCTCTACGCCCACGACCCCGACGGGTTGGAGTTCGAGGTGATGTGGCTCGTCCCCGCTGCGCACTGGGGCAGCGCCGAGCATGAAGCGATCGTCGACTCGCTCGACATCGCCGACGAGATCGAAAAGTTCGCGAAGGTCGGACTGCAGTGACATCGGTAGTCCAGCCGGTGACTCCGGTGACCTCACCTACCTTCGACCCGGTCGCGCGGCGAACGGTCTCGGCAGAGATTCGCCAGCGGCTGGCCGATGCGATTCACACCGGGCAATTAGCCCCCGGCACTCCTCTACCGGCCGAGCGAGTGCTGTGCCTCGAGTTCGGCGTAGCCCGCACATCGGTGCGCGAGGCGATCCAGGGTCTCGTCATCGCCGGCTATCTCGAGCGCCGCGGCAATCGTTCTGTGGTCGCTGAGTTTCTTCCG
>JANWKM010000043.1 GCA_025451395.1 Ilumatobacteraceae bacterium | reverse complement strand
TGGGCGTTGACGCCCGCCGCGGACGCGGTGAATCTGTTCGAGATGGGGATGCCGCAGAAACTGGCGCTCGTCGCCGGTGCTACTCAAGCAACGGCAGGCCGCGGACTCACCGCCGAGGCGCGAGCTCGCACCCAATTCGACGTGCGTATTCCAATGCACCACGGTGTCGACTCGCTGAACATCGGTCACGCCCTCGCGATCGCGATGGCCGCGACGTCGCTGCCGGTCGTACCTTGAAACATCTCCTGAGCACCGGTAATACCCCCTTCTCTCAAGGGTTCGTCATGCCGATAGTGAGGTAGTGAACTAGGACTACGCGGCGTGACAAGGGTGAGGGCGTTGATCGACGATGACTGACGATGAGAAGGAACGGGCGCCGCGCGGCGTACACATCGTCGACGCCACGCAGGGGCCGCTGATCGGCGACGGGCGCTATCGCCGGATGTTGCCCTTCGCCGTTACGGCGACGATCAGCTTGGTCATTTCGACGCCGACGACATCGTGGACGCGCCCCGGTGTCGCGATCGCCGCACAAGTTCTGCTCGTAGCCACGATCATCGGAGCACTGACGGTTCCCTGGCACCGAGTCCCACGCAACGCGCAACTCATTCCGCCCTTTTCGTTCCTTGTCGGCACCTTGATGTTGACCGACGCGATCGGGAACGGCATCGGCTCGCCTTTTATCGTTCTGTCCGTATTGCCACTTATGTGGTTGGCGATCTACGAGCACCGCGCAGCAGTCGTCATCGGCGGCATGCTGGCAGGAGCGGCCCTCTGGCTCGCGGCACCCAACGGAACCTCTCAGCCGTCGTCGAGTGGTTTTGCTTCCACCGCAGTATTCATCGTCTGTTGTGTCGGCATGGGAGTCACACTGCACGGCTTGGTATCGGATGCCCGAACGGCCACCCTGGCATCTCGCGAACAGCGGTCTACTTTGGAACAGAACGCGGCTGTACTCGACGCTCTGCCCGAACGCGTCAATCGATATCGCATCGCTGACCACGTGATCACATACTGCAATCCGTCATGGGCCACGCAGTACGGCATTGAGCCAGAGGAGGCCGTCGGTCGCCTCTTGGACGAGTTCTTGTCCAACGACGAGTTGGATGGTCTTCGATCGCAACTTGCCCTCCTCGGACCGGACAATCCGGTCCTCGTCGACACATCAGCACGCGCCGCATCCGGCCCTGACGGACGCCAATGGTTGGAGTGGATTGATCGATACCTGATCGGGCCAGATGGGCCGGAGGTGCTATCGATCGGCCGCGACGTCACCCGACGAACGAATGCGGAACTGGATCTCGCGCGGAGCGAAGCAGAGTTCCGAGATCTTGCCGACAAATCTGCCGACGTCGTGTGGCGTTTCAGCCTTGAGCCGACCCCGCATTTTGACTACATCAGCCCATCCGCCGAAGCCCTGCTCGGCTATCCACCCTCATACTTCATGGAGGACTTCTCGCACTTACTCGAAGTTCTGGACGAAGATGGGGTTGCAGCCATCACGCGCGCGCTGAACGGCGAGCCGATGCCTGATCACTTCGATTTCCGCTATCGCCACGCCAACGGGTCAACGGTCGTGGGCGAAACTCGGACCGTCATGGTCCGCGGCGGGATGCAGGGTGTGAGTCGCGATGTCACCGAACTGCGTCGACTGCAAGACGAGATGAGGGACCTGGCCCTGCGCGACGAGCTAACGGGCGTGGCAAACCGCCGACTGTTCATCGAGCTCCTCGAGGCGCACTTGGCGCACCATCAGCGCAATGGTTCGCAATTGGCAATCGCATTCCTCGACCTCGATGGCTTGAAGAACGTGAACGACGTCTACGGCCACGATGCTGGCGATGCTGTACTCCGCGAGACGGCTCGCCGGCTGCTGAAAATTGTCCGCGGTGCCGATACCGTCGCCCGGATCGGCGGTGACGAGTTTGTGATCGTCTACGCACCGAACGATGCGCACTCAAACGATCGGATCGCACGCATCGACCGCGCCCTCGGCGAGCCGATCAAAATCTCGGCAAGCACTGCCGTGACGTGCCCGGCGAGTATTGGTGTCGCGTACACCACCGACGTCGGCTACCAGAGCGCCGCGTTGCTTGCAGCCGCCGACGACGCGATGTACGAAACAAAGCGGGCGCGGCGAGCGCTTCGGGATGCCGAGTTAGCTCAGACAGGGTCGAGAAAGTAACGCTGTACCTCGGAGTCTGTGACCCTTATGCGCCGCGAGGTGACCAACAGGATCGCGAAGGCAATCCCACCCACCACACCGAAAGCGACGCGGAGGTTTTCCCACTCAGCAAGGGCACCGACGCTCACGGCGGTGAGCATGGCGCCGAGCCGTTGGCCGAGCAACATCGAACCAAGACCGGCACCGGTCGACACGCCGGGCAACCGCGCGGCGCTTGCGTACAGCTGCGGAAATACGATGGACAGGCCGAGGCCCCACACAATGAGGCCCAGTAGTGCCACGGCACCGATCGGTGCCGTCACCGTGATCAGTGCGCCGACGCTCACCAGCATCATCGCCCAGGTAAACATTCGACGCTCGCCGATGCGGTCCAGCACGTGATCGCCGACGAGACGACCGACAAGCATTGCGCCAGCGCAGGCCATGGTGCCGAAGCCCGCGGCTTTGCCGAAATCGAACACGTCACGCATCAACACGGCCGACCAGTCGTTCGGCGTCACCTCCAACGCGACGGCGCCGAGTGCTGCCAAGCCCATCATGACCGTCACACGCGACAACCTCGTGCTCGGCGTAACGCCGGCCGCATTGGTGGGAGCGTCGGCGTTCGGTGGCGGGTCAACCAGAATCAACCAGCGCCGTATCGCCACGACGGTGACGAACAGAATGACACCGACCGTGACGAGTTGGGCGCGCACGCTCGCGCCAGCAGCCGACGCGGCCGATCCAACGACAGCGCCGGCGGTGAAGCCCAGGCTCCACATCGCGTGCAGCCGATTCATTATCGAACGTCCGAGACGCTGTTGCACGATCACACCTTGAGCGTTCATCGCCACGTCGTTGCAGACGTCGAGCATCCCCAGGGTGGTCAGAAGTAAGAGCAGCACGACCGCATTCGGAGCAAAGGCGATCAGCGGCATGCTGATCGACAGCGCCGTGGCGGCAAGGGTCAGGAGGCGACTGCTGCCCAAGCGGTCGAACACCCTTCCAACAACCAGTGCGCCCACGATTCCGCCGAGCCCACCGCCAATCAGAGTCGCGCCGAGGCTGGCATTCCCGAGGCCCAGTTGGTCGCGGATCTCGGGGATGCGTGGCAACCAGTTCGAGAACGTCGCGCCGTTGATGAAGAACAGTGTTGCTACGGCAGCACCGGAGTGCCGCAAGCGGATGGCGTCTATGTTCGGCGCCATTGTCACGACGGCGAATCTACGACAACAGCCGCAGTGTGTGTCGCGACGAGTGGTGGAGACGAGGGGAATCGAACCCCTGACATCTACCTTGCAAAGGTAGCGCTCTACCAACTGAGCTACGTCCCCGTTCTGGCGGCTGCCAGGCTACCGGTCGGCGTGCTACACAGGTTCTCGTCAACAGACACGTCAGTATTTGTCAAGCTCGCGACGGTAGCCGCCGATAATCCTAAGGTGGCGAGGGCGATCGAACAGTCGACGATTTTGTACATCGAGGACAACATTTCCAACGTCAAACTCGTCGAACGCATTGTTGAGGCGCGCCCAAACGCCACGCTGTTGGTGGCGATGTGTGGCGGACTCGGGCTCGAGCTTGCGTTTGAGCATTCGCCGACGATGATTCTCTTGGATCTACAGCTTCCCGACATTTCGGGTGAGGAAGTGTTGCGTCGGCTACGCGCCGACGAGCGGACAGCGACCACATCGATTGTCGTCCTGAGCGCGGGCGTGACGCCCGACGGGGCACACGCTCTGATCGAGGCGGGGGCGACGGGATACCTGACGAAGCCGTTCGACATCTCTCGACTGCTCGAGCTCATCGACGGCCATGGCTCCGAGAGTGTCAGTGTGGTCGAAACCGCCCCCGTTCCGGTCACGGCGCCGCTCGACCCACGAACCATCACCGCACTTCACAAGCTTTCGGCCAACTTGGTCGATGGACCCACCCAGCTGCGGCAGCTCGCTGAGTTGTTCGTTCACGACACTGAGATGCGCCTCACCGAGCTCACCGCAGCAACCAGAGAAGGCGACGAGGGGCGTATCGCCGCTCTTGCGCATGGTCTCTCGGGAAGCAGCGCGAATCTCGGTGCCCGGGCTTTGGCCGACGGTTGCGCGGAACTCGAGCGGGAAGTCAAGTCCGGAGGCGCCGTTGGAGCAGTCGCGAGACTCCCAGGATTGCTGGCGTCCTTCGACGAGGTCCGATTCGCGTTGCGCGCGGAGTTTAGCGACACCCGGCACAGGACGTGATCTGGTGCCACACAAAGCCAACTTCCGTCGCGTGAAGGAGCGGCGACTCACCCACCAGGACGCCACAGAAGCACGGTTGCAGGATCCTCTGTCGGGATTGTCCACACGCGGCGTCGTCCTAGAGCAGGCTCGACGAGCGCTGGCGCGAGCACGTCGAAACGGCTGGTCCACCGCCTTCTTCTCGATCGACCTCGACCAGTTTCATCGTGTGAACGATGACCACGGCCACAGTGTTGGCGACGAGGTACTGGTGATTGTTGCCGAGCGATTACGCACTTCGCTCCGTCAACGCGACACGCTGGCCCGCATCGCGAGCACGATCACTCGAGTTGGTGGAGATGAGTTTCTGCTGATTTGCGAGACGGTGCGCGATGAGGCCGCCGCAGCGACGATCGCTGAGCGGGTGATCGACGCTCTCGCCGTGCCGATCGGACTCAGCACCGGACATGTGGTAGTCACAGCGACGATCGGCATTGCGTTCAGCGTCGACGGCTCCGAGCCTCAACGGTTGATCCTCGATGCCGAGGCAGCACGACGTCAGGCGAAGGACCTTGGTGGCGCCCGACACCAGTTCTTCACTGCAGAGAATCGCGAGCGTGTGTCGGCGGCGTCGGGTGTCGTTGAAGCACTGCGCCATGCCGTGGGGGCCAACGAGTTCCGACTCGTCTACCAACCGAAGGTCTCGCTGAAAACCAATCGAATCCACGGGGTCGAGGCCCTGTTGCGATGGGATCATCCGCTGAACGGGCTCATCATGCCCGGCGAGTTCATCCCCGCAGCGGAGCGGAGTGGGGTCGTCGTCCCCATCGGTCAGTGGGTATTGAGAGAAGCCTGCAGGCAGATGGCTGTGTGGCACCAGGCGTACTCGAGAACACACCTCCAGCTCGCTGTCAACGTCTCTGCACGTCAGTTCCGCACGGGGTTTGCACGGACCATTCGTGACGCGATCGACGATGCCGAGATCAACGCGAGCTCCGTATGCCTGGAAATGACCGAAACAACGATCATGGACGACATCGACAGCACGGTCCGGATACTCGACGAGCTAAAGGATTTCGGCTTCACGCTTTCGATCGATGACTTCGGGACTGGCTACTCGTCGCTTGAATATCTGCACCGGATGCCCATCGACGAGGTGAAGATCGATCGAACGTTCGTGGCCGGACTCGGAAGCGACTCGGTGAACACTGCGA
Organism: Ilumatobacteraceae bacterium; assembly: GCA_025451395.1. Lineage (GTDB taxonomy): Bacteria > Actinomycetota > Acidimicrobiia > Acidimicrobiales > Ilumatobacteraceae > UBA668. Next base: position 4,293 of record JANWKM010000043.1, on the reverse strand, counting down.
TTGTGGCGTCGGTCATCAGCCTCGCCCATGCGATGGATCTCGACGTGGTAGCGGAGGGAGTGGAAACGCTCGAACAGCTCGAACGCCTCCACTCACTGGGTTGCGACTTCGCCCAGGGCTACTTTCTTGCCCGGCCAATTACTCCGAGCGAGATCGACGAGCTCCTCGCCGCCGACGCCACTGGTCAAGAGATACCGTCCCGCGATCAAACGCGTGGCGGCATCGGTCCCTCGGCCACCGAGACAGTGCTCGTCGTGGATGACGCCGCCGACGTCCGCATGTTGGCGACGATGAGCCTGACTGCAGCGGGGTTCATAGTCGAGGAGGGCGACAACGGTACCAATGCTCTGGCCTTGGCACGACGTCTGACCCCCGACTGCGTGCTGCTTGACGTAAGCATGCCTGACATGAGCGGCATCGCAGTGTGCAGGGAGCTTCGCAACGATCCGGCAACGGCCGGGTGCACGATCGTGATGCTCACCACCCTCGCCAACTCTGCCGATAAGGCCGAGGCGTTCCTCGTCGGGGCCGACGACTACATCGTCAAGCCCTTCACACCGCGTGAGTTGGTGGGACGCGTTCGCGCCGCTGTGCATCGCCGGCAGACGACAATCGGGACGGTCGGTCGCCAGGTCGACACCGCTCTGCTAGAGATGCTGCACACGGTCCGCGAGCGAGACCTCGGCGAACACGTCCTGACCGACGCCGAGCATCTTTCGAGCCGCCAGATCGAGATCCTGAAGCGACTCCTTGGTGGCCAGCGAGTGCCATCGATCGCCCGGGACCTTTACCTGAGCCAGAGCACTGTGCGTAACCATCTCAGCGCCATCTACCAGCGAGTCGGCGTCCACTCGCAGGATGAGCTGATCAGTCTCCTTCGAAGTAGGAGCCGCGAGACCTCTCCGCCCGCGTGAGCTGCGTTCTCGCCGAACGTCAGCTCTCAGGCTGGGCGCGGTGGTGCAGCGTTCGATTCCGGTACGAGCTCCTCGACTACTCGAAGGAGCTCGCGCACATTGAGCGGTTTTGTGAGGTAAGAGCTTGCTCCAGCAGCTTGCAGGCGTTGAATCTGACCGGGGGTGGCGTCAGCGCTCAGGATGACTACTGGAATTGAACTGGTCAGCGGATCGTCTCGAAGTTGTTGGAGCACGACATCGCCTGATATGTCCGGCAGGTGGAGATCCAACAAAATGAGTGCTGGCCGATGCACTCGGGCGAGGTCCAGTCCGATTCTTCCCTGCATCGCAGGAAGAATCTCGATGTCTGTGCGTTGGGACAGGATCCGTTGCACCAGCGTGAGGTTGGCGATGTTGTCCTCGATGTAGAGCACGGAGCGCAGCGCGGAAGACGCATCGCCAAGGTCCTGCGTACCGCCGTTGACGTTGAGCCGGTCGTATCGTTCGACCGCTCCTTCGACGAGCGGGAGTTCGATCCAGAATGTGCTGCCCCGCCCGGCCGTGGAATCGACGCCGAGCGCGCCACCCATCGCTTCAGCGAGTCGCAATGACAGCGCCAGACCGATCCCTGATCCTTCGACGTCGGTGAGATGAGCACCGAGGCGTTCGAACGGCACAAACAACAAGCCGAGATCATCGTGGCTGATTCCAGGGCCAGTGTCCGCCACGTTGATTCGCATCCCCGTCGTCGACCGCATCTCGCAAAACACTGTGACCTTTCCGCCGACACGGTTGTATTTGACAGCGTTCGACAGCAGGTTCAGCAGGATCTGCTTGAGCCGCTGCCGATCGGCGAACACGTAGTGATTACACGACAACTCGCGGTCCGTATTGATGTTGATCGAACGCGCCACTGCGAGCGGGCGTATCAAGTCAAGCGACTCGGCGACAACTTCGCCCGCGAGAACCGACTCGATCGACAACGCGATTTCACCACTCTCGATTCTGGAGATGTCGAGAACCTCGTTGATCAAGTCGAGAAGGTGGTTTCCGCCTTTGAGGATGTGGCCGACTGCGTCGCGCGACGGTTCGTCGAGATCGCCCAGCTCGAGCACCTGGGCAAACCCCAACACCGCGTTTAACGGCGTTCGGAGTTCGTGACTCATCCGCGACAGGAACTGACTCTTGGCACGGTTGGCGCCATCAGCGGCTCCGCGGGCGGACTCCAACTCAACGAGAGTTCTGCGTAGCTCTGCCGTCCGCTGTTCGACGAGATCGAGTGCATAGGCGCGGCGACGGGTGACGAGCGCGACGACTCCAGCCGCAACGATTGCCGCGGCGAGACCGACTGCGAGAACAATCCATGGCACGGCGCGCGCCAGCGAGCCCGACAGCGGGGACCGCGCGGACGTCACGAACAACCATTGCTCAGCACCGACGGTGATCGTTCTCTCATCGACGGTGCCCTGCAGCGGGGTCGCAGTGGTACTGATGAGAAGCTGAGACGGATCCGCTGTCGGTGACCGATACAGGGCGATGTCCAGGGCTCGAAATGGCGAGTCCGCCGTTGACGGGACGGGCGTCGTCGGATCGACGGAGTTTTCCTGAAAGATGACGAGTCCATCCTCGCGACCAAGCGCCAGCACGAGAAGGGAGCCCCCCGAGGGATCGGCGATCAACGCCGACACCAGATTCTTCGCCTCCAGTGCCCTGTCGGCGAGTGCCGCCCTATCGCCCTCTAGTCGATCACCAACGACGCCCCCGGTGCCCTCGATCGCACGAACGACAAAACCACCGTCAACATTTTCGGCCACACTGATCGCACTGACGCTGCCCTCCAGAAGCGAACGGGCACTTGCAACGAAACCGGGACCTGCTTCGCCGCGCGCTGCGTATACCTCGCCGAGCAGACGCAGCGTCGAAGCGATGCCGTTTGTTGAGCTGGTCAGAATCGCAGCAACCTCACCGCCGCGCTCATGTAAAATCCGCTCTTCCTCGTCACCTGCCGCACGGCGAGTCACCCCGAAGCTGACAGCAGCGACGATCGTCAGCACTACGAACACCAAGGGGGCGGCGAGACCGAACCGATTTTGTTCAACCTTCGGGGTCATGTGATCGCTCGACAAGTGGCGCACTCCGATCCATCAGCGACACATTCCTCACAGCCTACTGGTGTGTCGCGAAATCACGGGCTGAACACGAAGTATTCGAACCCGCGTCGGACCCGCCACAACCGCGACGGTATCCGTAGAGTTCGGGGGTCATGAGCCGCACCCAGTTCGGAGCATTTCTCGCTCCTCATCATCCGACGGGCGAGAGCGCGACGTTGCAATTCCAGCGCGACCTCGAGCTGGCCGCGCATCTTGATCGCCTTGGTTACAACGAGTTCTGGGTCGGCGAACACCACAGCACCGGCTGGGAAACGATCGCCAGCCCGGAGATGTTTCTCGCCGCGGCCGGCATGATCACGCACACCATTCGCCTAGGCACCGGAGTTGTCTCGCTCCCCTACCACCACCCGTTCAATGTGGCGCAGCGGATAGTGCAACTCGATCACATGACGCGTGGACGGGTGATGTTCGGAAGTGGTCCTGGCGCATTGCCCAGCGACGCACACACGATGAACATCGACCCGATGTTGCTTCGCGATCGCCAGGACGAGGCACTGGGCGTGATCATTCGCCTGATGCGTGGCGACGACCGATTCGACTACGACTGCGAGTGGTTCTCGCTTCGCGATGCGGCATTGCACATCCTTCCCGTGCAAGAAAACATGCCGATGGCAACGGCGAGCAGCATCTCGCCGTCAGGAATGCAACTCGCCGGTAAGTACGGCATCGGCGTGCTCAGCATCGCCAGCACATCGACCGCCGGTCTGCAAGCGCTCCCGACTCAATGGGCGTTCGCCGAAGAGTCCGCCGCCGCACACGGACAGACAGTCGACCGTCGCAACTGGCGCGTGCTGATGGCATGGCACATCGCCGAAACCCGCGAGCAAGCGCGCGCTGAGGCGCTGCACGGGCTCCATCGTTGGCACAACGAGTACAACGTGGGAGTCCTCGGCAGACCGGGAGCGGTGTACGTCGACGATCCGCTCGTGTTGTTGGAACAAGTTGCCGAGCACGGCGCCGAAGGGAGCGGAGCCGCGGTGATCGGCACACCAGACGACCTCATCGAGACGATCCAGCGAATCCAGCAAGTCACCAGCGGATTCGGTGTTGTACTCGGCTTCGCACACGATTGGGCAAACGTCGAGGCGACGCGCCGAAGTTGGGACCTGGTCGCGCGCTACGTGATCCCCGCCGTGAATGGAACCATCGCCCCGCAGATCGCCAGTGCCCAGTACGTGGCCGCCCACAAGACCGAACTCATCGCCGGCGCGACTGCTGCCGTGATGAAC
>JANWKM010000042.1 GCA_025451395.1 Ilumatobacteraceae bacterium | reverse complement strand
TTCAGCGCCGTCACCGTCCTTCGCCACCTCGAATTCCTAGAGCGCGCTCGGGATGACTCGAACATCCAACCTTTTGATCCGTAGTCAAATGCTCTATCCATTGAGCTACGAGCGCTAGCGGTTCGCCAGTGTAGCGACTTACAGCTTCCAGGGACCCCAGCCATTGCGTTGGTACAGCTTCAGCCCGGCCTTGGCGGCGACCACCGGATCGAGCAGTTGCTCACCGCTGGTGACGCCCATCTCGGCGAGCCACAACTTGTGCACGTTGTAGTAGATCTGGAAGAGGCCGTAGCAGCAGTAGTTCTGAGCTCGCGGATTGAAGTGGCTCTCGCGGTAGGCGATGCGCAGCGCTTCTTCCTCGAGCTCGTCGGGCCAAATCTCGCGGATGATCGCTTCCACTTCGGCCGCGGTGTACGTGCGAGTCGGGGGATAGATGGTCGGCGTCGGCGGTGGGCGTGTGGTCTTCGTGGCCTTCACCGTGGTCGTCGTCACCGTTGGTGCCGTGGCGTTGGCCGGCACACAGATCTTGCGGCCGACCATCAAGAAGGTCGACAAGCCTGCCGCGTTGACCTTCAGCAACTCCTTCAGCGCGACGCCGTGCCTGTTGGCGATACGCAGCCAACCGTCGCCGAGCACGACCACGTAGGTCTTGACGCACGCGAGCGAGAACGGCGCAACGTACACGGTCTTCGCCTGCGTGACCGGTGGTGTCGTTGCGGGCGCAGCCGTTGTCGGTGTGGTTGCGTTGGCCGGCACGCAGATCGTTTCGCCCACCATCAGGAAGGTCGCTGTGGTGGCTGCGTTCGCGGCGAGCAATTCAGCCAGGGTGATGTTGTGTTTGTTAGCGATCTTCATCCAGCCGTCGCCGAGCACGACTACGTAGGTCTTGACGCACGCGGGCTTTGCGACCACCTGTGCGACGACCACTTGCTGCGCTTCTACCGACGCAGCCGTTTCCGGGGCCGCGCTGACGTGGGTCATTTCAACTTCCGCGACGGTCTGTGCCACGACGGATTCTCGGGTCGCAGCAATCGCGGCCGCGTCGCCGATGCTGAGCGCGGTACGCCCCGAATCCGTGCCGCGCATCGCCATCGCCACCGGCACGCCGAGCGAGAGCAGCACCAGCATCGCGCCGACTCGCCGCACCAGCGGATTGGTCGCGCCCGGAAGAATGTGGGGGAGCTCTTCAACACGACTTGCGCCGCCGAGGCCGGTGTCGCCGTCGAACGGGCGGCACGCGGTGTCGTCGAGGATGATCACGCCGTCTGCGTCGATCACCGGGATCGGCTGGGTCTCGCCGTGCTGGCGGGAGCCTGGCTTGCGGGTCCCGAACCGCCCCCGAGTCGAGGGCTGGCGACGAGGAATGATGCGTTCCAGCGGGCGGGTCGGCATTTCGGCCCAGAAGTCGTGTGGGTCGTCCCCAAACTGGTCGTCTTTGTCGAAGAGACCGAACACGTCATCACTCCTTTCCGAGCCCGCGGGTGGCCGTTGCCAGCCAAGAAGTTCGCTGTCTGTCTATCCCAGTTGTAACGAAAACGCAACAATCCGCGCCCGCCGGGGGTTTCATGCCTGTTTCCGGGCACGAAACCCCCGGAGGAGACCTAAAACGGGCACAGTCCGAACCCCAGGGGTTCGGACTGTCCGGCGATCTCGATCGAGACCACAGCGCGGAGAGGGTGGGATTTGAACCCACGGTCCACTTTACGTGGACCCCGCATTAGCAGTGCGGTCCGATCGACCAGACTCCGGCACCTCTCCGCCCGGCAGGCTACCGCAGCCACCCTCGAGGGCACCCTTGTCGCTGATTGCCGACAGCAGGTCCTCGCTGTGCCCAGTCCAGTTGATGATTTGCGTCAAGCCTCGAGTCTCGGCGTCATCCGCGTCGAGTTCTGGCGTCAACGAGGCAACGCAAAACTCAAAGTGGCTCCGGGGGGCGGGCAAATGACATTCGTTGGTGTCGACAATCGCAGCCCATGTCGCGCGCCCGTGCGGTCGACCGCCGATCGCGTGACCGCCGCGTGGCATCACTCTCCGCCGCTGGCTCGTCGCTCGATGACAGCGGCCTGCGCGACATCCGTCGCACTCGCGTTCGCCGCGATGCGCGTGACGGCAGTACTGGCGCTGACAACGGCGACAGTAGGTGTCCTGTTGGCCACTGCCGCCTTCGTCGACAGCCACGAACGTCGGGTCCCGAACCGATTGCTTGCTGTGGCGCTTGTGGTCGCACTCGCGGGTGCCACCCAGACCAACGACCTTGCTATCGTTCGCAACTCGTTGCTCGGCCTTGTTATCGCGGTTGGCCTGATGCTGCTGGTGCGACTGACTCGCGGTGTAGGAATGGGTGACGTAAAGATGGCTGGCGTCGTCGGCGCGAGCGTCGGTGCAGTCGCCAGTGGGTTGCATGCCGCTCCAGTTGCGATCGCCATTAGTGCATTCGCCGCCGCGACATACGGACATGTCGCAGGTCGCCAAAAGATCGCCCTCGGTCCATCGCTGTGGCTTGGCTGGGCATCGGCGTTCGCCTTGGTCTCGATTGGGTGGTTCTCGTGAGCAGCTCGCCCAACCGAGCGGGGCTGAAGGTGCGAAGTCGTGTGCGCACGCAATGGCTCGCCCTCGGCGCGGCGCTCGTGGTGCTGGCGTCGGTGCTGGTCGGGTGGGCTCTCACGCAAGCAGCCGACCGTGTCCAGGTCGTGCAGATTGCTCAATCGGTCCAGGCAGGCGATGTGATCGCAGCGGCCGACCTGACTGTCGCCGACGTTGCATTCGATGGGCAAGTGCAAGGGCTCGTGCCGGTCGCGTCGCTCGATGCCTTGGTCGGCCGCGTAGCGACGATCGATCTGCTACCCGGAACGCTGATGCAGGTCGGCATGTGGAGCGATGCGCCGCAACTCGCATCGGGCGAGGAAGCAGTCGGCGCCTTGTTAGCGCCGGGGCGATACCCGGTGGGTCTGGCGCGCGGTGATCTCGCAATCGCGGCACCGATCGATCCCACGATCGCAACCGATCCGACAATCGTGCGGGTGATCGCTGTGCAGACGGAATCAAACGGCGACTTGTTGGTCACTCTCGCCGTTGCACATGCCGACAGCGTTGGCGTGGCGCAATTGGCGGCTACGGATCAGCTGTTGTTGGTCGGACAGTCGGCGGACGGTGGCAGGTGATCATTGCGGTCGGTTCGTGGCGTGGTACTGGCACCACGACAACTGCAATGTTGATCGCAGCCAGCCTCGCCATGGGCGCTGAGAACGAGTGCTGGCTCATCGAGGCTGATCCGGCCGGTGGTGCAATCGCCGGCCGAATGCAACTTCCTGCGAACACGATTGGCGGTCTCGAGCGCGTGGCATTTCCAACGGAGCGAGTCGCACCCGTTGAGGAATTCGACTCGGCGGCGCACAAGATTGCCGGCTTACGCATTGTCAGCGCGCCATCGGACCCGTTTCGCGCGCACGCATGCCATCAGCCGCGCTTGCCCTGGATCGCGTCGCTGCGCGAATTGTCGGGCGACGTAGTCGTCGATGTCGGTCGCTTGCGCAGTGGAACGCCAGCGTGGCCAATCCTCGCGGCCGCCGATGTCGTTCTGCTGGCGACCTCACCCGAGATCAGCGCCGCCGTGTCGACAAGTGAATGGATGCAGGCCAATGGTCGCGTGTCGCCAGTCGACCCTGGACTCGCGCCCGAGAAGGCGCGCCTGGTCTTCGTCGATTCGCCAGGTGGCGTGCCCTTCCCTCGCACGATGCTGACCAGCGAGCTCGGTGCTCAGTTCGCCGCCTGGCTGCCATGGGAGCCAGGTGCGGTCGACCTCATCTATCGCGGTGCGATGCCCGATGATCGTCGGCTTCGTCGTAGCGCGCTGATCGGTGCTGTCCACCAAATGACACGCGGTATCAGGACCACCGAGCAGGTCTACGCATGAACGACGAGGAGCTCGACGTCCTTGTGGTCGACGTCCGACGACAGTGGGGCGAACGGTTTCCGGTTCCAAGTCGAGACGAAACCGCCGTCGAGCGCGACCTACGAGAACAGATTACGCGCGATGTCATCGAACGCGAGGTGCTCCCAGAACTCGCGCGTCAGCGAGTGTTGGCTCGCTTGGCCCCGTTGACAAGTGAGGAGGATACGGCGCTCGCCGAACTGATCGTGTCGGAGATGTTCGGGCTCCCGCGCTTGCTCACCGTGTTGCGCGACCCGGGAGTGACCGACGTCCTCGTGTTCGGATGCGACCCCGTTCGGGTCGAACGCACAGACGGAACGCAGCAACTCCTTCCGCCACTTGTGCGTCGCGATCGTGATCTCGAACGAATCATCTACGACACGGCAACATCTCGACGTCGACCGTTCAACCGCGAGCACCCCTTTGTCGACCTAGAACTGGAACCCGGCGTTCGCTTCCATGGCGAGGGCTTCGACGTCGTGCAGCGCCCGCTCGTAACCGTGCGCCGGGCAGCGGTGTTCGGTGTGACCCTCGCCGACTTGGCCGACCAGGGCATGCTCGACCAAGGTGCCGTTGCGCTGCTGCGCAGTGCGATCTCTGCAGACATGAACGTTGTGGTGTGCGGCCGGATGGGTTCGGGCAAGACAACACTCTTGCGATCGCTTGTGGGTGAGGTGGACATCGACGACGTGATCGTCACCGTCGAGACTGACTTCGAGCTGAACCTGGCCAGTATGGGCCGCCATCGATTCGTGCATGCCTACCAAGCGCGGGTGCCTAGCACATCCGATGGAATGGGCATCTCGTGTCACGACATGATGGTGCCCGCGCTACGCACGCGCGCTGATTGGATCATCGTTGGCGAGGTTCGCGGCGCCGAAGGCGGCGCTCTCGTGCAAGCGATGTCGATTGGGCAGGGCGCGATGGCCACAGTGCACGGCGGATCCGCGAAGGATGGAATCGAACGACTCGCGGAACTGATCGCGTATCACCACAAGATCGAACTCCGCATGGCGCGCTGGCAGGTGTATCGGAGCGTCGATCTCGTCGTGCACGTCACCGGGAACAACCGAACCGGTCGCTACGTCACTGAAATCGTGGCTCCGTCGGTAGAAGAAGACGGGGCGCGGTTCATCATGCACCGAATCTTCGCGAGCCGCGCGGACGCTGCCGATGGCCGCGCTCGGCCGGCGACCGAACCGCAGCGGCCGATGTTGGAGCGACTGCTGACGGCTGATGCGGAATTCACCACTAGTTGGTGGCACACGGCGGGGGATAGCCATCGACCGCTGCGTCAAGGTTTCGACCGAGCCCTGGTTGGAGTCTGAGCCAATGTTGTCCGCGCTGCCTCCCACCGCAGTTGCGTTGGCGGTATTTCTTCTGCTGGGCACGGCAGCCATCGCAGGGTCGCGAGCTTTGGCGTCATCACCGCCTCTCGTGCCCAGCATTGCAAAGGCTCGACGCTCGTTCGCGTCGTCGAGCGTTACCGGCAATCGGCTTGTTGTTGGAGTCGCCGTCGGATTCTTGGTGTTGTTGGCGACACGCTGGTTGATGTTGTCGCTCTTAGTCGCGGCGATGGTGATGTCATGGCATCGGCTGCTGCACGATCAGCGGGCCGACGACGAACGTCGACGTATCGAGGGACTTGCAAAATGGTTGGAGGACCTCCGCGACACCTTGCGCGGTTCAGCCATGGGCGCGGAGGAAGCACTCGAACAGGTGGCATTGCGTCCGCCTGCCGCAATCACGAAGCCGCTGCAACACTTCGCACAACATCGCCGACAGGGTTATCGCACAGAAAACGCGTTGGCAGATCTGGCCGATGAACTTGCGCATCCCACCGCAGATGCCGCCGTTGCGGCGATCTGTTTGGTCATCGGCGGGTCGACTGGCGCAGGTCGGCTATATGGCACGGTCAATTCGCTTGC
>JANWKM010000041.1 GCA_025451395.1 Ilumatobacteraceae bacterium | reverse complement strand
TCGTGCCGAAGCATCCGACTATGCGCCAGCGGTGCTGGTACCCGGCGATCCACTGCGCGCGAAATACATCGCGGAAACGTTCTTCGACTCGGGAGGGCGGTTGGTGAACGAACAGCGCGGCGCGCTGGGCTACACCGGGACCTACAAAGGCAAGCCGATCAGTACGCAGGCCAGCGGGATGGGGTGCGCGAGCGCGGCGATCTATTACAACGAGCTGATCATGCTTGGCGCCAAACGCATCATCCGCGTCGGCACGGCCGGAGGATTGGCCCCTGGGCTGCGTATGGCCGACACCGTCGTCGCGCTGAGTGCAACGCCCGACGACCCGAGCGTCCTGCAGATGACCGACGGCGAAGCGCATGCCCCCACGGCGACCTACTCCTTGGTCGAGCGTGCAGTCGCGCTCGCGCGCGAACGTGGTGCCACCGTGCACATTGGCAGCATCGTCTCGGCGGCGCTGTTCTACGACCCACGTCCCGGAATCATGCAACGCTGGAGGGACCGCGGCCATCTCGCTGTCGAGATGGAGGCCGCGATGCTGTACACGCTGGGCGCTATTCACAAGATCGAGACGCTGTGCCTGGCGACGATCAGCGACCTCATCGTTGAAGAACAAGACACAGCCGAGCGGATCAGCGACGCGGAATTGAAGATCGGGGTCGATCGAATGATGGAAGTTGCCTGCGACGTCGCGATCGGCTGAACTACCGTCGAAGGGTGTGGATCGCATCGGTTGGCGGTGGTTGGTTGCAGTGTTTGCCATTGCGTTCGCGGTCTATGCGGTCAGCCCCGTTCGTCAGAACTACGACTCGTACCTTGCGTTCCCCACGGCACAGAGCGCTGTGCACGATGGCAACCTGACTCTCAACGAGTTCGATTCGCCGCTGTTCGAGACGCATGGCTGGATGTCGGTCACCGAGACGGGCAGGGAAGTCAATACCTATCCCTGGGTGCCATCGCTGGCGCTTGTTCCCGCAGTCATCGGGCTCGACGTGGCGAAGGCCATCGGTATCGGCCCCGGCTCGTACGCCGTTGCCAACGGCGGTCGCGGAATGGACACCATCCAACAATTGAGTGCGTCGGTGCTGGTCGCGCTCGTGGCGGTCATTGTGTTCGCGATCAGCTTTGGTCGGCTGAAACCAACGCAATCGGTCAAACGACGCCGCGCGATAGCGGGTGTGGTCGCATTCGGATTCGCTTTCGGAACCGCGGCATGGTCGACCGCCAGTCGCGCGATGTGGCAACACGGACCATCGCTCTTCTTCCTCGCAATCGCCGTCTACTGCTGCCAGCTCTTGCTGACCGAAACAGAAGCGGACGGACCGCGACTCAAGTGGATCGCCATGTTCCTCGGAGCCGCGGTGGCCGCGAGCTTCACCTGCCGCCCGACAAACGCGTTGACAGTCATCGGCTTCACCGCCTTCGTCGTGTTTCGCCTTCGCGTGTATCTCCGGCGATATCTCGGGGGTGCGTTCGTCATCGCGGTCCCGTGGATGATGGTGAACACGGTGACCTACGACAGCGTGTTGCCGCCCTACTACCGAGCGGGCAAAGTGGGCATACACGACGATTACGGCCTCGCGCTGGCGACCAACCTCGTCAGCCCGGCACGAGGTCTCTTGCTCTTCTCACCAATCGTCGTGCTCGGTGTGTTTGGGCTCCTCGAGAAAACCCGCGTCACCGTCAAAGACGGACTACTCACCTTCGATCGACTCCTCCTCGGCCTGAGCCTCGGCTATCTACTCGTCGTCAGCGGGCCGTCCGAAAACTGGTGGGCGGGCCACTCGTTCGGCCCGCGCTTCATGTCCGACACGCTGGTCTTCTTCGCTGCGACAGCGACCCCAACGGTCGCCGTCTTGATGCAACGGCGAACTGATACCCGTCGAACCGCCGCCACAGTCGTCGCCCTCACGCTGCTGGCGTGGAGCGTGCTCGTCAATGCGCAGGGTGGCGCGATGAGGTCGACGCTGTGCTGGAACGGAGAACCCAACATCGACACGCACACATCGCGGCTGTGGGACTTCGAGCACTCGCAGATGCTGTCGGGCCTGCAAGCCATCGCCGACGATGGCATCGTCGACGCAATCTTCACGCGCTGCACACCCGACGACGGTTAGATCAGCCCGAGTTCCTTGACGGCGTCGCGTTCTTCGACGAGCTCCGCTGCTGATGCATCGATCTTGCCGCGACTGAACTCGTTGATGTCGAGGCCCTGCACGATCGAGTAGTCGCCGTTGCTGCACACGCACGGAAAGCTGCTGATCAGTCCCTCGGGCACGCCGTACGAGCCGTCGGACACGACCGCCATGCTGACCCAATCACCAGCGGGAGTGCCACGAACCCACGACCTCACATGATCGACCGCGGCGTTGGCGGCCGACGCCGCCGACGATGAACCGCGTGCCTCGATGACCGCGGCACCGCGCTTCGCCACCGTTGGGATGTAGGTACCGGCATACCAAGCGTGGTCGTTGACGGCGTCGTGCGCGTTCTGGCGCTTCCCGGCCTTGGTGACGTTGGCGTGATACAGATCGGGAAACTGCGTCACCGAGTGGTTACCCCAGATGGTCATGTTGCTGACATCGTTGACCGTCACGCCAACTCGCTGCGCCAGCTGCGTAATCGCACGATTGTGATCGAGCCGGGTCATCGCGGTGAAGCAACGCGCATCGAGACCGGGCGCATTCTGCTGCGCGATCAGCGCGTTGGTGTTCGCCGGGTTACCCACAACGAGCACCTTCACAGCTTTCTTGGCGCTGTCGCTGAGCGCCTTGCCCTGCGGTTTGAAGATTCCACCGTTCGCGCTCAACAAGTCGCTGCGTTCCATGCCTGCCTTGCGCGGCATCGCCCCAACCAACATCGCGATGTCGACATCGCCGAACGCGACATCGGCATCGTCGGTGCACACGACATCGGCAAGCAGCGGGAACGCGCAATCGTCGAGCTCCATTCTCACGCCGCCCAGCGCACCCAACGCAGGGGTGATTTCCAGCAACTGCAGGATCACCGGTGTCTCCGGGCCAAGCATCGAGCCAGACGCAATTCGGAACAGCAGGCTGTAGCCGATCTGGCCGGCGGCCCCGGTGACAGCAACACGCACAGGAGTGGTCATGGCGCGAGGTTAGGTGATGGGTGGCAGACCGAACGCGGCGAGAATCAGGTTCGTGTACAGCTTGGCGGCCGAACGATCGCCACACGTGAGGTGGGTGCCATCGGGGCACAACTCGACCTCCCCCGCATGAGCATCCCAGTCGACGACAACGACGTTCGGATAGATGCTGGGCAAGCTACGAATCAGCGCGTTGTTGTCGGGTATCCAAACCGGCGGAGCGTGCAAGGTGATGAACGCAACCTTGCTCGCGTTCGCCGGTATCTCGGCCATGATCGCCGCGATCGCATCGGCGTTCATCGGATTGTTGGTGCCCACTTGAATGACGACGTTGGTGCCCTCGCCGATCACTCCCCCGCGTCGCAACCCGATGATGATCGTACGCACGCCCTCGGGACTGCGACTCTCCTTGGTGTCGACCCACATGCCCGCGGCCTTCAATTCGTCGTCGGCACCGGCCATCACCGATTCGCCAATGGCGACGTAGGGGTAAGGGTCAGAAAGCCCGCCCGTAACCGTTGGAGCGGTCGTCGAATCAGTTGGATCGGTTGCAACCGTCGAATCGGAAACAGTGGTCGATTCGGGAGGCAACGTCGGTTCTGTGCCTGCGCTCGCCTCGCACAGCGACTTCTGCACGTCGCCGACGCACTGCGCCTCGGCCTTATAGAGACTGAACGTCGCCGCCGATACCAGACCGACAACCGCGATCGCGGCGAACAGACGGTGAGGATCGCGACGCAGTCTCGTAAACGCCCCCGCGAGCGCGCCCCCTCGAATGGGTGACTCCACGAATCGGTAGCTGGCTTCAGTGATCGGAATCGTGATCGCCAGCGCAAGCACAAGCTGGGCGACCGACAGTTGGATGTTCGCCTGCTTGCGGATGATCTGATAGATCGGCCAGTGGAACAGATAGAGGCCGTAACTGCGCGTGCCGATCCACAGGAACAGCCGATTCCCCAGCAGCGTGCCGGTGAGCGCGCCGTTATGGGTCGCTGCCGCGATGATGAAGAGCGTCGCCACTCCGGTCATCAGGAAGCCGCCGCGGAAGAGCGCCGGGTTGTACACCTGTCCTTCGAACAACCACATCGTCCACATCAGCAGCCCGAGCGCCGCCAACCCGATCACGGCAAGAACGTCGAGACGACCGCCCTTGTCGCGCAGCGGGCCGCGCACGACCGCCAGCGGCCGCCACAACATCGCGAAGCCGGCGCCAAGCAACAGCCCACCGGCGCGGGAGAACGTACCGAGGTACAGCGCCTCGTTGACGTTGATGCACTTGCCGGCGATGGTGGCCCAACCGTTGCGAAACCCTTCGACATCGCACGTGCCGGCGGTCGCGCCCGGCACGTACACGACAGCGATCACGATCGCGATCGTCACGCTGGCGAGCATCAACCGCACGCCAACTGCCGGCAGCCGACCGCGCGCTCGGCGCAACAACGCCACCATGATCAGCGGCCACATCAAGTAGAACTGCTCCTCCACGGCCAGCGACCACAGGTGACGCAGCGGCACGAACTTCTCGCCCGCGCCGTAACCCTGGCCAACGATCACTTGGTACCAGTTGCTGACGTAGGTAATCGCAGCGACGAAATCGCCCCTGATCTCTTCGCGCCGCGAGATGTAGAAGGCGGTGACATAGACGGCAACCAGCCCGAGCAACACGTAAAGCGCGGGCAACAGTCGGCGGAATCGTCGCTTCCAGAACTGCGCCAGGTTCACGGTGCCGGTGCGTTCGTGTTCGCCGATCAACAGCAGCGTGATCAGGTACCCCGAGATCACGAAGAACACTTCGACGCCGAGATATCCGCCTTTCAACCAGTTGTGATTCGCGTGGTAGATCATCACGCCGACGACGGCAACAGCGCGCAAGCCGTCGAGACCCGGCAGATACGGCAGACGGCTCAGAGCGGGGGCGGGCCTAGACATTGAACGTCAAGTATGGGCTGCTCTGCCCTACTTTTTCAGATCAGGCCGACCGATGGCATCGAAGATGAGGTTCGCATAGAACTGCTTGGCGTGGCCCGTTCGCAAGTGATAACCGTCGCCTGAAATTTCGTTCAGAATTTCGACAGAGGCGGCCTCCCAATCGAGCACGGTCACGTTCGAATAGCGCGTCGGTAGCGCCTTGATGCGTTCGTTGTTCCCTGCGATATACGTGCGTGGTGCGCGCACCGTGAGAAAGACGACCTTCGGGGTCAACTCGGCGGGAAGTTGCGCCATGATGCGATCGAGAGTTGCGTCGTTGATGGGACCGTTGGTGCCGATTTGAATGACGACGATCCGACCCAGGGCGTTTTGGGCGCGTAGGAGCTCGATCAACTCAGCCATATTCGTTGCCTGCCGACTGACCGCTGCATTCACGAAGATGCCGGCGGCGGCCAGTTCTCCGACAGCACCAAGCATCACCGACTCGCCAAGTGCGATCGTCGGCAACAGGTCGATCGGATCGAGGATGGTCGTGGTTGGTTCAACAGTCGGCGGTACCACGTCGTCGAGCACGGGCCTACCGGACACCACCGAGGTGGTGGTGGTCGAGGCGTTAGTTACCACTCGCACCGATGTGGCGACACCGGCGGCAATCGCGGCAGCACCCTCTTCGCTGTCGCATTCGACTTGCGTCACACAGACAACGTCGGCGGTGGCGACACTGACCGTCGCGAAGCCGGTGAGAAGTGCCAGCGCCGAACCCAGCACCAATGTCCGTCGGCGTCGCTGGCGAGCCTCGTCCGTGCGCGCCACGCGTTGCGCGTTGAGGAACTTCGAGAGCTTGCCCTGCCTGATCGGTAGTTCGACCAATCGATAGCTGAGCTCGGTGATGGGGAGCGCGATCAACATCGCGATCGCAAACTGTCGAAACTCCAGTGGCTGCCCCGGCGCGCGAATGATCTGATAGATGGGCCAGTGGTACAGGTACATGCCGTAACTACGCGTGCCGATCCAGCGCAACGGCCAAATGCCCAGCAAGCGACCGATCCACGAACGTCGATGGGTCGCGGCGGCGATGATACCGAGCGAACAGAACCCCGTCAGCAGAAAGCCGCCGCGGAATAGCCACGGGCTGTACGAGAGGTCGTGATGATCAAGCAAGAACAGCGTGCTCATCAACCAAGCAAGTCCACCGAGGCTTACGAGCGCGAGCAGATCGACGCGCCGAGCGCGTCGCCGCAGTGGACTGCGCAGAATCGCGATTGGGCGCCACACCATCGCGAAGGCGGCACCCAACATCAGCCCACCCGCGCGCGTAATCGTGCCGACATACATCGTCTCGTTGACATTGATGCAGCGTCCGAACAATTCGAGGTAGCCGTGGCTTTCGCCCGGTCCGCACGATTGCGCGCCGGTGATCGCATCGGCACCGAGGTAGTTGGTGCCGCCGATGTACATCGCGCCGACCATCGCCGCCAGCCCGATGCTGATCGCTACCAACCACATCGCCACTCGCGGCAGGCGATTGCTGCGGTAACGCAGGATCAACACCATGATCAACGGCCACAGCAAATAGAACTGCTCTTCCACCGCCAGCGACCACAGATGTCGTAAGGGTGCGAAGGCCTCGGCCGCGGTGTAGCTGTGGCCGGCCCACACCTGGAACCAGTTACTGACGTAGAACGTGCCGGCGAGCAGATCGCCGCGGGTCTGGCCCATCGGCCGTCGATCGAACATCGCCATATAGATGGTGAGGCCCCCCATCATCAAGAACAGCGCGGGCAGCAGGCGCCGGGCCCGTCGAAACCAGAACTGGCCGAGCCGAACGCGGCCGGTGCGTTCCTTCTCAGAGATCAGCAGCAGCGTGATCAGGTACCCGGAGATGACGAAGAAGACTTCGACGCCGAGAAATCCGCCGGAAAGCCACGTCGAGTTGGCGTGGTACAGCATCACCGACACGACAGCGATCGCGCGCAAGCCGTCGAGCCCCGGTAAGTACGGGACGCGGCTGATCTGCTCGCTGACCGCAGGAGCCGTCAGCGGCGCGGCAGCGGTGAGGGTTGACGCAGCCATTGGTTCTTGAAGTATCGCCTACCCGGCATACCCCTCACTGTCACAGAGTCGTAATAAAGCTGGTTCTTTAGGCGGGCAGGTTGAGATTGGCGAAGATCTGGCGGGTCGCCCAGCTGCGATTAAGCGTGTAGAAGTGGAGTCCGGGCACGCCAGCGGCGATTAAGCGCGAGCACAGTTCAGTGGCCAGCTCGACACCGATGCGCTCGGCAACATCCAGGTCGTCACCGGCTTTCGACATCGCCGCGACCACCCAATCAGGAACCTCGGCACCGCTCATGTGCGCCATGCGCGTGACCTGACCAAGGTTGCTGATCGGCATGATCCCGGCGACGACCGGCTTGGTCACGCCGAGCGCGGCGAGATCGTCGACCATCGCCACGTAATGCTCGACGTCGAAGAAGAACTGAGTGATCGCAAAGTCCGCCGCTTCCAGTTTGGCGGCGAGGTGCTGGCGGTCGGTGTCCTTGTCGGGTGATCGCGGGTGCAATTCCGGATGCGCAGCCACCCCAACCGAGAAACCGCCGAACGCACGCACGTCGTCGACCAACTCGGCACTGAACCGATACTCGCTCACGACGTGTTCTTTGCCATCGCCGTCTGCCGGCGGATCGCCACCGAGAGCCAGAATGTTCTCGATGCCCTCCGCCTGATAGTCGGTGAGGATGGCGCGCACTTCGGCGCGCGTGTGGCCCTGGCAGGTCAAATGTGCCATCGGTGCGATCGGAGTCTGTCGGTGCACCCAGCTGACCAAGTCGGCCGTTCGGGTGCGCGTGCTGCCGCCCGCTCCGTAGGTGACGCTGACGAAGTCGGGGCGCAACGGTTCCAGCTCGGCGATGGTGCGGCCGAGGCTCAACCACCCGGCTTCGTTCTTCGGTGGAAAGAACTCGCAGGAGTAGGTGCGCCCCGTGGCCAGGAGTTGCGCGATACGAGCCACGACACCAGCGTTGCGCATCTCGGGCTGGCAGACGTGCCAACCTGGACAAAATCCACACGGAGGCTGACATGGCAGAGAAAGAACCAGGCTGGTTCAACGACCCGTACGGTCGATTCCAGCAGCGATATTTCGATGGCTCAAGGTGGTCCGAACATGTCGCCACCGGCGGCGAACAGCAGGTCGACCCGCTCGGTTCGAGCTCGGTGATTCCGATTGCCACGCCCGCGACAGCCTTCGCTACCCCTGGCAAGGGCGCTGCTGTCGTCAAGCTGTTAGACGCGATGGGTCCCGACTCGCGCGAGCGACCGCTGCCAAGTCTTCGCTCGGCCGTCGCCGGGTTAGGTGGCGTCGTACTTGCGCTCGGGTTATTTGGAATCACGCTCGGCGACGACCCAAGCCGCGGTCAGATCATCGCCACTTCGCTAGTGCTGATAGCGGCGGCATGGGCGTTGCGCACGTTCGTGAAGGTGGCCGAGGTACAGGCAGCTGCCGTCGGCATCGTGGTAGTGGCCATTCCAGTATTTGCTGCTTCTGTCACAGTCAGCGATGACACCGCGGGCTTTTGGACAGGGTTGTTGTTGGCCGCGCTCTTCATCGCCGCGTGGGCATTGCCCGGTTTCAAGAGTCGCAATCTCTTGCTCGGTCTTGGCGCATTGGCGCTGGTCGGCGCGTTCGGCTCGCTGAGTAGCACCGATCAGTCCCACATGGACGAGTGCATTCAATATCTGGACGAAGGCGACTACGAGTCGTTCGATGCGAACTGCCAAGACCTGTACGACGAGGAACCGTCGAGCAGCGCTCTGCCGACGCCGTTCACCGACAATGCTGGCGACGAAGGAGCGGTGTACCTACTCGGTGGAGCGATCTACCTTGGGCTGACGTGGTGGCTCGATCGGCGCGGCCATCGCGGAACCGGCACCGCGTTCGCGGCAGCAGGACTGGTGTCGACACTGATTGGCACCGTCTTGTTTGCGGACCAGTTCGGTGAAAAGTCGGCGCCGATTTTCGTGCTCGCTGTCGGCATCATTGTTTCTCTCGTAGGTTCGCACGGCGCGAGGCGTGCGACAACGTGGTGGGGTGCCGTGCTGAGCACGATCGCAGTGGTGTGGTTCGTCGCAGTTCAGGCGGAACCCGACACCAATACCGAGACCAGCGGCGTGGCAATCCTGTCGGGCCTCGTCCTCGTCGCCATCCCCTTTGTCACGGCGCCGATTCGCGCTGCGATACGGGCGCGCAAAGGCAGTGCGCCACCAGGTCCGCCGCCACCATTTACACCCTCTGCTTGACCCTGTGCACGACCGCCGAATTGCGGTGCGCGGCGAGGGGTTCGGCAAGGTGTACGGTTCGCGTCACCTGCGTTCATTCGTCGAGCACAAACCTTGGAGGCAAACGTGGATTTCAGTAAGTTCAAGACATCTGATTGGCTGAAAATTGGTGGAGCCGCTGTGTTCCTCATCTTCGGCTTCATGGATTGGGTGACGATCGATTACAAGGGCTTCGAAGGCCTCGGCGGTGGCAGCACGAGCGGAGGCAACGTCTTCGACTTCTTCTGGACTGGCACGTTGCCATGGATTCTGGTTCTCGCTACTGCCGTCATCACTTTCCGACTCGCCACCGGATCGATGAAGGAGGGTGGTCAGCCGTGGGGGCTGATCATGCTCGGTGCGACCGCACTCGCGGCACTGCTGCTGTTGATTCGCGTCGTGTTCAATCCGCTCGAGGGCAAGGATGCAGTCGAAGCGTTCGGCGGCGAAGTCGGACGAGGTATAGGGATGATCCTCTCCGCGGTTGGTGGGTTCCTCGCCTTCGCCGGCGCATTGAAGGGCTTCACTGAAGGTGGCGGAAGCCTGAGCGACCTAAAAGACATGAACAAGATGAAGTCGCAGTTTGGAAGTAGTGGTGGTGGCCAAGCGCCGCCTCCGCCGCCTCCGCCTCCGCCTCCGCGCTGAGACAACTCGGGTAGTTCCAACTCGTTGCACGACCCCGCCCGTCGGGCGGGGTCGTTGCGCGCGGCAGGAAATGGCGATTGAGCTGCGCGTTGTCCCCGGTACCATCGCCGGAGCATGGCTGAGCCACTGATCGTCGCCGAGAAACTCGAGAAGCGGTTCGGCGAATTCACCGCCGTCGATGGCATCGATGTACAGGTGCAGAAAGGTGAATCGTTCGGGTTCCTCGGACCCAACGGCGCCGGCAAGAGCAGCACCATGCGCATGATCGCGTGCGTCTCACCGGTCACGTCCGGGCATCTGCGCGTGTTCGGTCTCGATCCCGCCTCGCACGGGGCCGACATCCGTCGGCGCATCGGCGTCGTGCCGCAGCTCGACACGCTCGACACCGAGCTCAGCGTGCAGGAGAACCTATGGCTTTACGGCCGCTTCTTCGACCTGCCGCGCGCCGAGGCGAAGCGCCGCGCGAAGGAGTTGCTCGAGTTCGCGCAGCTCACCGAGCGAGCCACCAGTGTTGTCGAGACATTGAGTGGCGGCATGAAGCGCCGATTGTCGATCGCTCGCTCGTTGATCAACGAGCCAGAACTGCTGTTGCTCGACGAACCGACCACTGGCCTTGATCCGCAGGCGCGGCACGTATTGTGGGATCGCTTGTACCGGTTGAAGCAGCAGGGTGTCACGTTGGTGCTCACCACTCACTACATGGACGAAGCCGAGCAGTTGTGCGATCGGTTGGTCGTGATGGACCAGGGCAAGATCGTTGCGGAAGGTTCGCCGCGCGAATTGATCGAGTCGTACGCGACGCGCGAGGTGCTCGAGCTGCGGTTCGCAGCCGATGGCAACGCCGCCGCAGCACCGAGGCTGGAGGGCATCGGCGACCGCCAGGAACTGTTACCCGATCGAGTGTTGGTGTACGCCGACGACGGCGAACACGCACTCGCCGAAGCACACCGCCGCGGACTAGAGCCGGAGAGTGCGTTGGTGCGCAGGTCGAGCCTGGAAGACGTCTTTCTTTTGCTCACCGGCCGAAGTTTGGTGGATTGATCGATGACGACGACTCCCGGCGCATTCAGGGTGGCGAGTTGGCACCTCACCTCGTATCGCCGCTTCTGGCGAATGAACATGCTGTCGTCGTTGGTGCAGCCGATGCTGTACCTGCTGGGTCTTGGTGTCGGTGTCGGCTCGCTCGTCGATCGCAACGTTGGCTCCGGCGACGTGCTCGGTTCCGTGTCATACGTTGCGTTCGTGGCACCGGGTCTACTGGTCACTACTGCCATGTCGCTCGGTGCGCTGGAGAGCATGTGGCCGGTGATGGGAAGCCTCACCTGGCAACGTGGGTACCACGGCATCGCGGCCACATCGCTGGAAGCTCGCGACATCGTGCTGGGCCACGCCACCTGGATGGCCATTCGCTGCGGTCTTGCGGCCGCAGCGGTGGCTCTCGCGTTGTCGTTCTTCGGCGAGACGCGCTCGTGGGGGCTAATACCTGGAGTGCTGGTTGCTGTTGTCGTGGGGCTTGCGTTCGCGATGCCGATCATGGCGTTCTCGGTCAC
>JANWKM010000040.1 GCA_025451395.1 Ilumatobacteraceae bacterium | reverse complement strand
CCGGTCGCGGCACGGTGGTCACCGGCAAAGTCGAACAAGGCAAGGTGCACACCGGTGATGAGATCGAGATCGTCGGCCTCAGGGTGACACAGAAGACTGTGTGTACCGGTGTCGAGATGTTCCGCAAACTGCTCGATGAGGGCCAAGCCGGGGACAACATCGGCGCCCTTTTGCGCGGCACCAAGAAAGAGGAAGTGGAGCGCGGTCAGGTCCTGTGCAAGCCAGGCTCGATCACTCCCCATACCAACTTCGAAGGCCAGGTCTATGTGTTGACCTCGGGAGAGGGTGGTCGTCATAAGCCGTTCTTCAACAACTATCGGCCACAGTTCTTCTTCCGTACCACCGACGTCACCGGCACCATCCAACTCCCGGCCGGGACGGAGATGGTGATGCCCGGCGACAACGTCGCCATCAGCGTCGAACTCGGTAAGGCGATCGCGATGGACGAAGGCCTGCGCTTCGCCATCCGCGAAGGCGGCCGCACCGTCGGCGCCGGCCGCGTCACAAAGATCACCAAATAGTGAACGACAAGGTGATCTGATGGCGCAAAGCATCCGCATCCGTCTGAAGGCGTTTGATCACGAGATCATCGACCAATCGACACGCAAGATCGTCGAGACGGTCACTCGTACAAACGCCACGGTGCGGGGGCCAATTCCGCTGCCGACCGACAAGCATCGTTACACGGTGATCCGTGGACCGCACATCGACAAGGACTCACGCGAGCACTTCGAGATGCGCGTGCATAAGCGGCTGATCGACATCGTCGATCCGAACGCGAAGACGATCGACAGCCTGCAGCGCATTGAACTGCCCGCCGGCGTCGACATCGAAATCAAAATCCAGTCCAACTAGCCGTTGGGCCTGGCGGCGGCTTCGCGCAGCGTCATATCGGGTTAAGTCCCCATATCGGGTCCGGTCTCCGTTGACCCCTCGTACCTTTCGTAATACGATTGGGGCCATGTGGAGATCCATCGCTCGGCGCGCCGGCATGGCATCGAAGACGCCGACATCTTGTGGGCGGTCGCTCATCTACTCGTCGCCGATGATGTCGGCGACATCGATTCACCGCGCCGATGGCTGCTGCTTGGGACGGACCGTGCCGGTCGGATGTTGGAGTTGATCGTGCTGGTGTTCGACGAGGGCAATGAGATCGTGATCCACGCCATGCCGATGCGCTCGAAGTTGGCACGGTTACTACCACCGGAGGAGTCATGAGCAAGAAGATCATCGGAGTGTCGCGTGGTATGAAGGTGACCGACGACGACATCGAGCGAATGGCCGACGAAGCCGAGCGCGGGTACAACGTTGATGAGATCTTGGCTCGTCGAGGTGGCCGTCCGAGGATCGGTTCTGCGCCGGCGGAAGTTGTGCCCGTTCGCATCGACCCGGAGTTGCGTGCGGCGATAAACGCTCGTGCCGCGGCAGACGAAACGTCGACGAGCGAAGTCATTCGCGAAGCGTTGCGGCGCTACTTGAACGTCGCGTGATACGAGCCGGTCGCAAATGTGCCCGGGAACGCGGATGCCTAATGCTTGAGTTCAACGAGAAGTCGCCGAGCGATTGGTTCATCGAATTGTTCCGTCGTCGCTGGCTTCGTTTCGCGTTGGTCGCGTTCGGACTGGTGATTGTCGGGTACACCGCCTATTACTAGACAGTCATCAGACCAACTCTTACGGCGACGAGATTCAAGGTTTGGGTTGAAGGTCGTGACGAACGCGTGATCATCGGGGTCGATGACGCCGCTGGCGTCGTGACGATCTCGGGAGGGCAGAAGGGGCTTTCTACGGTTGTGCTCACAGCCGACTCGCTGTTCGTGCTCGCCGAGGATGTCTCATCAGCGGACGCTGGCGTGATGTGGATTGAGATTCCAGTGTCCGAACTTGACAGGAGTTTGGCTGCGCTGAGCCCAAGCCGCGTGTTGTCCGCTCTCCCTCGACGCGCGAGGAGTGTGGTCAGCCGAGCTCAAACGCCGTGACCATCCTGAGGCTGCTGCTCGACGCAGACGACGTCAATTGATGCCGGGGTGGCGCTCTGTGGAACGGCCGCGGACGGTGGCAGCGACAGCGTTGACCATTTGATCGTCGGCGTGGAGGCCGTTCGTCGTGACGAACTCGCGAGTGTGCCAACCACCTCTATCCTGGCTCTTTCGGACGCGCCAGCACCGGAAGTCATCCTCGGTGTGCTCATCAGGCTGCTTAGTGACGAGAGTTAGCCCGGGTTGCCGGTAATCACTGGGCGCCGGTAGAGTTTCCCGTTCTGTGCATCCGGCCGGATGCACTGCAATCGATGTCCGTGCCGGTCCCGCTCGCGGGAAACCTCACGGCGAAAACTAACTCCGGTGCTCCGCCGGCCATGTGGCCAGCGGAGCATTTGCGTGTAAATCCGAATGCCCGAACTCCCGGGTCCGACCGAAAAGGCTGCCGAGATGGCACTGAAAGCGATAGTTGGCGAGAAGGTCGCCATGAGCCAGGTGTGGGTGAACGACAAGGTCGTTCCCGTCACCGTGCTTCGCGTCGAACCCTTACGCATCGTGCAGGTGAAGACCACTGAGCGCGATGGTTATTCGGCGCTGCAGGTGACCTACGGCCATCGCGACGCAAAGAAGTTGTCGAAGCCAGAAGCCGGACACTTCGCCAAGGCCGGTGTCGACGCCGGTCGCCGGCTCGTGGAACTGCGCCTCGATTCGGTCGACGGTTTCGAAGTCGGCCAAGAGATCAAGGTCGACACCCTTATCCAGGGTGAGCTCGTCGATGTCACCGCCGTCAGCCGCGGCAAGGGCTTCGCCGGCACGATGAAGCGTCACAACTTCTCGGGCCAAGGCGCCAGCCATGGTAACCACAAGCACCACCGTGCTCCCGGCGCGATCGGCTCGTGCAGTTTCCCCGGTCGCGTGTTCAAGGGTCTGAAGATGTCGGGCCACATGGGCCACGAACAAGTGACGACGTTGAATCTCGAAGTTGTCGAGGCCGATCCTGAGCGCCACCTGCTGCTCATCAAAGGATCAGTGCCCGGCCCGAACGGCGGCGTTGTCATCGTGCGCAACGCAGTGAAGGTAAGGGGTAAGTGATGACGACCGTCGCATTGCAAACTGTGGCCGGCAAGGCCAACGGTTCGCTGACACTTGATGCGGAGTTGTTCGGCATCCAACCGAACGTGCCGCTGATGCACCAAGTGGTCACTGCTCAACTCGCCGCTCGTCGCTCGGGAACGCAGAGCACCAAGACTCGCTCGGAAGTACGCGGTGGTGGCGCCAAGCCGTTCAAGCAGAAGGGCACCGGTAACGCTCGCCAGGGCTCGATCCGCGCACCGCACTACAGCGGCGGTGGAGTTGCGCTCGGTCCGAAGCCACGCAAGTACGACCAGAAGACTCCCAAGAAGATGATCAAGGCCGCGTTGCGTTCCGCACTCAGCGATCGCGCCGCCGAAGGCAAGGTCGTCGTCATCGACGAATGGGGCTTCGAAGCTCCCAAGACGAAGGATGCAAAAGCCGCGCTGAGCGCGCTGGGCATCGACGGCAAGGCGTTGGTCGTCGTCAACATCGACGACACCAACACCATTCGCAGCTTCCTCAATCTGCGCGAAGTGCAGTTGATCGAGAAAAACGAATTGAACGCGTACGACGTGCTGTGCAACGACTACATCGTTTTCAGCGAGGCAACGTTGCCCGGCACCGCGAAGAAGGGCAACGAGCCTGTCACGCACAAGGCCGCGCCGAAGCCGGTCGCCAAGAAAGCTGTCGCGAAGAAAGCTCCCGCGAAGAAGCCCGCCGCGAAGTCAACGGCAAAGGCACCTGCGAAGAAGGCCGTTGCGAAGAAGGCCCCAGCAAAGAAGGCCGGAGGGAGCAAGAAATGAAGGACCCACGCGACATCATCTTGGCCCCGGTCGTTTCCGAGAAGAGCTACGGCCTCATCGAGCGCGGCGTCTACACGTTCAAGGTGCACCCGAACGCGAGCAAGCCCGAGATCGGCGACGCGATCGAGAGCATCTGGGGCGTCACCGTCTTGAAGGTCAACACTCTCAACCGCAAAGGCAAAACCACGCGTGCGCGGCGCACTGGCAAGGCCGGTTCCAAGCCCGACACCAAGCGGGCCATCGTCACCCTGGCAGCGGGCGATGAAATCCCGCTGTTCGAGCACTGAGGCGAATCACCATGGCCATTCGTTCACGTAAACCCACCAGCGCCGGTCGGCGGTTCCAGACCAGCTCCGACTTTGCGGAAGTCACCAAGACTTCTCCGGAGAAGACGCTCACCTCATCGCTCACCAAGAGCGGCGGTCGCAATGTGTACGGCCGCAAGACCAGCCGCCATCGCGGTGGCGGTCACAAGCGCCAGTACCGCATTATCGACTTCAAGCGCGTCAAGGACGGCGTTACCGCCCGCGTCGCCGCCATCGAGTACGACCCGAACCGCACGTGTCGCATCGCGCTGCTGCACTACGGCGATGGCGAGAAGGCCTACATCCTGGCGCCGAAGGGTCTCAACGTCGGCGACCACGTGACGTCGGGTCCGGGTTCCGACATCAAGCCGGGCAACGCGTTGCCGCTGCGCTACATCCCTGTCGGTACCACCGTGCACAACGTCGAGCTCCGCCCTGGCGAAGGCGGCAAGATGGCACGCTCGGCAGGAACCGCCGTGCAACTGGTGGCGAAGGAAGGCGACTTCGCTACCTTGCGCATGCCCAGCACCGAAATGCGTCGCGTGCTCATCGACTGTCGCGCGACCATCGGCGAAGTCGGCAACAGCGAGCACGAACTGATCACCATCGGCAAAGCCGGCCGCAACCGCTGGAAAGGCGTTCGTCCGCAGACACGCGGTGTCGCGATGAACCCCGTCGACCACCCACTCGGTGGTGGCGAAGGTCGCACATCGGGCGGTCGCCCGCCGGTGTCGCCGTGGGGCAAGCCCGAAGGGGTGCGTACCCGCAACGTCAACAAACCATCGCAGAAACTCGTCGTGCGCCGTCGTCGTACCTCGAAGGGTCGCCGATACCGCGTGAATAGGAGCACGACATGTCACGCAGCTTGAAGAAGGGTCCGTTCGTCGACGATCACCTGTTGAAGAAGGTCGACGTGCAGAACCAGGCCGGCGATCGCAAGGTCATCAAGACCTGGAGCCGTCGCAGCACGATCATCCCCGACATGGTCGGCCACACGATCGCCGTCCACGACGGTCGCAAGCATGTGCCGGTATACATCACCGAGAGCATGGTCGGCCACAAGCTCGGCGAGTTCAGCCCGACTCGTACCTTCAAGTACCACGCCGGCCAGGAAAAGAACACGAAAGTGCGGCGAGTCGAATGACCGGTCCCAAGTTGAACGAGCGCTCGTTTGTTGCGGGCGAGCGTGCTGGCACCAAGGCCAGCGGCAAATACATGCGCTTCTCGGCCAGCAAGGCACGCGTCGTGCTCGACCTGATTCGCGGCCTTCCGGT
>JANWKM010000039.1 GCA_025451395.1 Ilumatobacteraceae bacterium | reverse complement strand
CACATGCGCGGCAACGACGTCGAGGCGCAAACGGCGATCCTCGAAGCTCGCGAGCTGGTGCGAGTTGCCGATCTCGCCGCCGGCTCGCGGTACGCGTCGGTCATTGGCCAGGTGGTCGGCACCGCGTCTAGCAACTTTGAGGACACCGTCGAGATCAACGTCGGATCGCAGAGGGGCGTGAAAGTTGGAATGCCGGTCACTGACGGCGCGGGCGTGGTCGGCAGGATCACCCATGTGTTCCCAGACCACAGCATCGTGCTTCTGGCCACCGATCCTTCGTACGCGGTTTCCGCCGAGATTCTCGCGACACCAGAAGAGGTCGCGCTGGAGACCGTCACAGGTATTTCGACGCCCATCGTCGTCGAAACCGACGCGCCAACGACAACTGAGGCGCTTCCGTTCGACGAGCCGGCACCGGGCGCAACGACGACCACGGTCGCGCCCACAACGACGACGACCACGATCTTGGAAATCATTCGTGAAACGGGTGCCCTTGAGGGCCAGGGCCCTAACCGACCATTGGTGCTGCGCTTCACCGATAGCTCGTCGGCGGTGACGTTTGTCCATGTCGGTTCAATCGTCGAAACAGCTGGCGGTAACAACAGCTTGGCACCGCACGGAATTCCAATCGGGATCGTGACGCGCGTCGTCCGCGAGACAGGCAGCAGTAACGCGGTCGTCGAGGTGACGTTGAACGCGCGGCTCGATCGACTCAACTTCGTTGCCGTCGTACTCTTCGAACCAAACCAGAACGCAGTCGGTCGCTAATCGATGCCGAGGATTCTCTTCGGCCCAGCCCTGCGCGCGCTCCCGATCGGATTGTTCGCGCTTTCACTGCAAAGACTGTTCTTTGCAAAGCACCCGGTACACGATGTGAAGTTGCAGTTCGTGCTGGCCGTCGTGGTCGCTGCCGGCGCGGTTGGCGGCCCCGATCGGGGAGCGGTCGTGGGGTTCGTGTTCGGCCTGCTGTACGACTTGAGTGGCAGCACGCCGCTGGGGCTCGTTGCGCTCTGCTACGGACTCGGTGGCATGACCGCCGGCTACGTGCACACGCTCGTGTCGGAGCCGCAATGGTGGCTGGCATCGATATTCGCCGTGGTTGGCGCGGCAGTGGGCGAACTTGCCGTGCCGTTCGCGGGGCAGATGATCGGCGACGAGGGATGGATCACTCCAAGCCTGCTGGTCGAGATTCCGATCGTGGCTGGAGCCGCTGGCTTGCTGTGCCCAGCACTGATGCCGATCAGTCGATGGATGGTCGGCGTCAAACGCAAGAAGTGGAAGGTGATGGTCGAGTGAACTGGTCCCGAGGTTTTTGGGCGCGACCATTTTTGAGGCCTCACACACAAGACTGTGGCCATGGCCGTCGATAAACGCTCCAAACGTCTTGGGGTGCTCGCGACCTTCTCGTTGGTGCTGATTGGTTTGCTCGGCGCGCGACTGTGGTTCCTGCAAGGGGTCAGTTCCGCGGATTATCAGCGCAAGGTCGTCGCTGCCCGGCTGCGCACCGTGTACCTACCGCCCGAGCGGGGTCGCATCTTCGACACCGACGGCCGAATCCTCGCCGACAACCGCAAGATCCTGACCGTGACCGTCGATTGGGCGACGGTGCGCCAACTCAGCACGCGCACGAAGCTGTTCGAACGCCTTGCGGGCCCGCTGGGCACAACATTCGACGAGCTGATGCGCCGCTACAACCCGTGCTATCCCGATCCACCAGACTGCACCGACAAGGGTCAGCTGTACGACACGTTGCTGCCGCTGCCGCTGAAGGAAGACGTGTCGGAGGAGACGGTCGAGTTCTTGCTTGAGCGCGCCGAGGATTATCCCGGCGTCGACGTGACAGTGCAATACAAACGTGTCTACCCATACGCGCCACTCGCCGCGCACGTGATCGGCTTCATGGGCGCGATCAGCGCAAAGCGGCTGGACACCTATATCAACCAGGGCTACAAACGCAACGAGCGGGTCGGCCAGTTCGGCGTCGAGCTGAGCATGGAGCGCGAGCTGCACGGCCGATGGGGCAAGCGCGTCTACGAAGTCGACGCCGCGGGCACCATCGTGCGCGAACTCGAGGACCAGCGCATAGAACCGGTTGCAGGCTTCGACGTGCAGCTGACGATCGACCTCGACATTCAGCTGTACGCCGAGGAGGCTCTCGAGACCGAGCTACGCAATCGCCGCGATCTGCCCGAAGACATCTACAACAGCGACTCAGCACCGCATAACCCCCGCGACCGGCTGACCAACTTCACGTCGCGGGTCTACGGCCTCGACCTCAAAGGCGGTGGCAGGTTGGAGTTCCCCGAGTGGGTGCAACACAAAGCGCCGGCCGGTTCGGTGGTGGTGATGAACTACGAGACCGGAGAAATCATTGCCATGGCCAGCTTCCCCACCTTCGATAACCGGTGGATGGAAGCGGGCATCACCGGCGCCAAATACGCCGAGTTGTTCCCCACAAAAGAGGAAGATGGCGTGACGCCGATCTCGTCGGACGAGTCGATCCTCGTCAACCGCGCGGTCCAAGGCAACTACAACCTCGGGTCGTCGATCAAACCGTTCGTCGCATGGAGCGCGCTGCATTCGGGCATTATCGACTCGAAGACGGTCTACCTCGATGAAGGCGAATATCACGTGCGCACGATCGAAGACAAGACGCCGGAAAAGTGCCAGCACAACGGTGGTGTGCAACGTTGCATCTTCAAGAACGCCACCAACAAACGGTCGCTGAAACCCAGTCGCTACGGGCCGTTGTCCGTCGCGGACGCTTTGGCGGTGTCCAGCGACACGTTCTTCTACAACATCGGCGAAGAAATGTGGATGGCGAGCGAGGACACCAAGGACCAGGAGAACCTGCTGAAGACGAACCTTGAGCGTTTCGGGTTCGGACACAAGACTGGTGTGCAACTTCCGTTCGAATGGGGCGGGCGCGTGCCCGACGACGCGGTCAAGGCCGAGCTCGTCGACTTGGGTGTGCTCGGCAAGGGTGAAGTGCCGCGTCTGGTGGTCGGCGACGAGCTGCAGGTCGCGATCGGCCAGGGTCTGATGGCCGCAACACCGCTGCAGTTGGCCAACGCGTACTCCACCATCGCCAATGGCGGTTTCTTGCACGAGCCAAGCGTCATCAAGAACATCTATGCGCCGCTCACTCCTGACCTTGCTCCTGGAATGGCCGACCTTGCGGCAGGAACAATCGTGAAGAGCTTCGAACAAGGAGTCGTCGTCGACAAGTTGGAAATGCCGGCCGACACCTACAACCCGATCATCGAAGGTCTAACGCGCGTGATCCGCGGGCCGGGCACGACCTACGACTTCTACCACGAGACCACCGGCGAGCGCCTGTTCGCCAACTACCCGGTAGCGATTGCAGGCAAGACCGGAACGGTGCAGGGCACCGGCAAGTACCCGTGGAACGACTCATCGGTGTTCGGTGCCTTTGGTCTGCCTGCCAGCGCCGAGGACACCACGAGCCCCGTGCCCTACACCGTCGTCGCGTTCCTGGAGAAGAGCGGTTACGGCTCGAAAGCGGCGGCACCGGTCGTCAAGTGCATCTTTCTCGCGCTCACGGCGGACCCGGACCTGCCGAGCAGCGCAACCAACGTGCGCCTCCACCCCGTACGAATCTCCGACCCCCTCGACGTGACGTCTACCGTGGTGGCACCGGAGGTCACGCTGCCGAGCGCGCGCTGTCTCGGTGGCAGCGCCGGCGGGAGAGACTGACGTGCCGCTGGCGTTGCTGCAACGCAAACCCGACTCCGGTCTCGGCAACATTCGGTCGAGCCCGGGCTCGCCAACGCGCAACATCGATTGGGTGCTGATGGCCACGGTCAGCGTGTTGTCGCTGATCGGACTTGCGATCGTGTACACGGCGTCGCGCACAAAATTCGCGCCAAAATCCACCACTCCTTACGGATTCACGTTCGTGACCCGTCAGGAGATCTTCCTCATCCTGGCCGTGATCGCGTTGGTCGTCGTGATGAGCTTCGACTACGAGTGGTGGAAGGACCATGCGCGGTTTCTATACGGCGTCACGATCATGCTGCTGGTGCTCGTGTTGCTCGTCGGCGCCGTCAGCTGTGGAGCATCGCTGAGCTTCGACCTAGTCACATTGAAACTGCAACCTGCCGAGTTCGCATAGTTCACTGTGTTGTTGACGTTGGTCGCGTATCTGGCGGAAGACCGCAGCGAAGAACTGCCATACCACCGGTTCATCGTCGGCCTCTTCATCGTGGGTGTGCCGATCGCTCTGATCATCCTGCAACCCGACCTCGGTGGTACCTCGGTGCTTGTCGCGATGGTGATGGGAACGATGTTGGTTGCTGGCGCGAAGGCGCGCTACATCTTCATGATTTCAGTGCTGTCCGCGGCGACCGTTGGTGCGGCGTTGCTGACACGTTTGGTGACGCAGTATCAGCTGCGGCGTTTCACTGCCTTCTTCAATCAGAACAGCACCGAGCTCGAGTTGCGCGACTACGTGTACCAGGGCCGCAATGCAATCCGCGCGCTGGCGACAGGTGGGCTTTACGGCAAGGGCTATCTGCGCGGCTCGATCACCGCGGCACGCAGCGACATCCCCGTGCAGTGGGCCGACTTCCCCTTCTCCGCGGTCGGCGAGGAGTTCGGCCTCATCGGGTGCGCCGCGCTGCTGGGTCTGTATGTCGTCGTACTGCTGCGAATCTGGCGAATCGCCCATCTCTCCCGCGACCTGCTCGGAACCTACATATGCGTCGGGGTGTTCACGATCACCCTCTGGCAGGTTTTCCAGAACCTGGCCATGACCATGGGCGTCATGCCCATTACGGGCCTGCCACTGCCCTTCATTTCGTATGGGGGCTCGGGCATTGTGACCTTTTTTGCCCTGATCGGACTGGTCCAGAACGTCCACATGCGCCGCTATCGCTAACGGTAGGCTGACAGCACATGACCTCTCGAATTATTCGAACGCGACCGGTTGCGCCAGGGACTCATCCCCGCGCATCGTGTCGCAGCGCGCGCCCCTGTGAAGCGCGCACCAGAAGGGAACTCACTAATGAACAACTCGGAACCCGACCGCGGCATCGACGTCGCGGCCGCACCTGCGCGCGAACCAGCGCGCGACTTGGCGGATTCGCCGACAGCTGAGGCTGCTGGGCCGCGCCCTGCCGTGCGTAAGCGCCGGCGCGGTTCTCGCGGCGGTCGAAACCGCAAGAAGCCAAACCGTCCCGCGGGCGCGTCTGTCAACGGTGAGACCAGCAATGCCGTCGAGGGCGACATCGATGACGAGTTCGAAGACGATGATAACGACGGTCTAGAAAACGGCGAGGTCGTACTAGCTGCAGTTGTGGAAGCTGACCCTTCTACGCCGGAGTTGCCCGATCGCATCAGCGAGAACCGGCCATCGGTGCAGGCCGCGAATAAAGCGCTCGTGCGCAAGCCGCAGATTGGCGACACACGTCCCGGCGCACCAGCGTCTTCGCCCACTACGAAGGGTCAACGCCAGGGTGGCGTGTCGCGCGAGCCAGGCGAAGGTCCGAAGAAGAAGCGCCGTCGCGGCGGCAAAGGTCGCGGTACCGGCAGTGGTGGCGGATCGGGTGCATCGCGCAACGAGGCTCCCCTTCCTGAACTCGATGCCGACGTTCTGGAACGTCGCCGCGGGCGGGAACGCAATGGTCGCCCGGTCGGCCGCTACCTGATGTGCGTGCAGGTTCGCCCAACACTCACGCAGGTCGCGGTTCTCGAGGGCCGCACGCTCATCGAGCATTACGTCAGTCGGCCGGCAGACGATGTCAGCCAGATTCACGGCAACATCTACGTCGGCAAAGTTCAGAACGTGTTGCCGGGAATGGAAGCGGCATTCGTCGACATCGGCACGCCGAAGAACGCAGTGTTGTACCGCGGCGACGTGCAGTACGACGCCGAGGACATTGTCGAGAAGTCGTCGCACCCGCGTATTGAACAGATGCTGCGTTCCAAGCAGCTGATCGTGTGCCAGGTCACCAAGAACCCGATCGGCGCCAAGGGTGCCCGGCTGACACAAGAGGTGTCGATGCCGGGTCGCTTCGTCGTGTTGATCCCGAACTCGAATACCTACGGCATCTCCAAGCGACTTCCCGACGACGTGCGCAAGCGGTTGCGCAACATCCTCGACCGCCTGAAGCCGGAAGAGCACGGTCTCATTGTTCGGACGGCAGCGGAACACGCAACCGAGCACGAACTGCGCGCCGACATGGGACGCCTGCTCGACCAGTGGAGTGCCATCGAGGCGAAGGCGAAGAAGGCGAACGGGCCGACGCTGCTGTATCGCGAGCCCGAGCTGGCGGTTCGGGTGATCCGCGAGGAATTCAACGCCGACTATCGCGGGGTCGTCATCGATGATCAGCGCCTGTTCGACGATGTACACGAGTACGTGCAAGCGTTCAACCCCGAACTCGCTGACCGAGTCGAGTTCTACGACGCGATCGAAGATGGGCTGCCCGTCTACGAGCGGTTCCACATTCACGAGCAGTTGCACAAGGCGCTCGATCGCAAGGTGTGGCTGCCCAGCGGCGGATCGTTGATCATCGAGCACACCGAGGCACTGACCGTCATCGACGTCAACACCGGCAAGAACGTCGGTACTTCCAACCTGGAGGAGACGGTCTACCGCAACAACCTGGAGGCGGCCGAGGAAGTTGCCAAGCAGCTGCGCCTGCGCGACATCGGCGGCATCGTCGTCATCGACTTCATCGACATGGAGATCCGCGAGAACCGCCGCCGAGTTGTCGACGCATTCCGTTCCGCCCTCGCCCGCGACAAGACGCGGACGCAGGTGTTCGAGATCGGCGAGCTTGGGCTGTTGGAAATGACTCGCAAGCGGATCGGGGAGGGCTTGTTGGTCAGCTTTGCCGATATCTGCCCGAACTGCCTGGGTCGCGGCGTCGTAATCGACCACGACTTGTTGGCCTAATCCGCACGCAACTCCCCTGGGCTACGATTTTGATGGCAACGGCGTCAGACACAACTCAGTTACGGAGCGGAGAAATGAGCGTTGACGATGGCACAAACACGGAAAGCGCGGCAACCCCCAGGTGGCCCAAGTCAGCGAAGGTCACAGCTGCCGTACTCTCGCTTGCGCTGGTCGCGGCTGCAGTTTTCGCGATCGCGAT